>NZ_BAAGSN010000003.1:337455-394315 GCF_054782415.1 Sinomonas soli
GCCCTTAGGCCTGGGCCTTGGCGATGAAGTCGACGGCGTCGCCAACCGTGGTGAGGTTCTTGACCTCCTCGTCGGGGATGCGGACGCCGAACTTCTCCTCGGCGTTGACCACGATGGTCATCATCGAGATCGAGTCGATGTCGAGGTCATCGGTGAACGACTTGTCGAGCTGGACGGCGTCGGTGGCGAGCCCCGTCTCCTCGTTGACGATCTCGGCCAGACCGGCGAGGATCTCTTCGTTGGTTGCCATGTCGGCTCCTTTTCTCGGTTCCCGGCGGTCCGCCGGATCAGGGTTCCAGCCGCTGTGCGCGGCCTGGTCTCAGCGCGGCCCGTGCGGGCAGCGCCGTGGTCTCAGGGGAGGACTATGACTTGGGCGCCGAAGACGAGGCCTGCGCCGAAGCCGATCTGGAGCGCCAGCTTGCCGTGGAGGTCGGGGTGCTCCTCGAGCAGCCGCACCGTGGCGAGCGGGATCGAGGCCGCGGAGGTGTTCCCGGACTCGGCGATGTCGCGGCCCACGATGACCGTCTCGGGCAGCTTGAGCTGCTTGACCATCTCATCGATGATGCGCATGTTCGCCTGGTGCGGGATGAATGCGGCAAGGTCCTCCGGCTCGATCCCGGCGGCGTCGAGCGCCCGCCGGGCCACCTTCGCCATCTCCCACACGGCCCAGCGGAAGACGCTCTGGCCGTCCTGGCGCAGGGTCGGCCAGATCTTCGCCTCGGTGCCCAGCACGGCCGCGGCGTTGCTCGCGCCGTTGTGCTCGGCCTCGTCGGAGAGGTCGCGGATGTCGAGGAGCGAGTGGGTCATGCCGATGACGTTCCACTTGCTGCCGTCGGAGCCCCACACGGAGGGTCCGATGCCGGGGGTGTCGGAGGGGCCGATCACCACGGCGCCGGCGCCGTCGCCGAGCAGGAAGGAGATGCTGCGCTCGGTGTTGTCGATGAAGTCGCTGAGCTTCTCGGCGCCGACGACGAGCACGTAGTCCGCCGCGCCGGACCGCACGAGCGCGTCGCCCTGGGCGATGCCGTAGCAGTAGCCGGCGCAGGCGGCCGAGATGTCATAGGCGGGGGCCGGAGTGGCGCCGAGGCGGTCCGCGAGGGCCGCCGCCGCTGACGGGGTGGCGTACGGGTGGGACACCGTCGAGATGATGACGGCGCCGAGCTGGCTCGGCTCGATGCCGGCCGAGGCGAGGGCCTCGCGGGAGGCGCCCTCCGCCATGTCCAGGACGCTGACGTCTTCGGGGGCGCGGCGGCGGGTCACGATGCCGGTGCGCTGGCGGATCCACTCGTCGGAGGAGTCGATCCACTGGCAGACGTCGTCATTGGTGACGACGACCGAGGGGCGGTAGCCGCCGATGCCGAGGATGCGCGAGTGCGCGTGGGTCTCGGCCTGCTTGAGGGTAGGGGTGCTCACACGGTCTCCTTGTCGCTGCTGGCGTCGGCGGCGAACAGCTCGAGAGCCGCGTCGACGTCGGAGGGGCCCTTCACGGCCACGGTCTTGATGCCGGGCATGCCCCGTTTCGCCAGGCCCACGAGCGTCCCGGCGGGGGCGAGCTCGATCACGCCGGTCACGCCGCGCGCGGCGAGCGTCTCCATGCACAGGTCCCAGCGGACAGGGCGGGAGACCTGCGCGATGAGGCTCTCGAGCGCGGAAGCGCCCGAGGCGACCTCCGCGCCGTCGTAGTTCGAGAGCAGGGGAACGGCCGGGTCGCTGACGGCCAGTTCCGGCCGGAGCGCCTCGAGGTCCGCCACGGCCGAGGCCATGTGCTGCGTGTGGAAGGCCCCGGCGACTTTGAGCGGGATGACCCGGGCCTTGGCCGGCGGATTGTCTGCGAGCTGCTTGAGGGCCTCGAACGTGCCCGCGGCGACGATCTGGCCGCCGCCGTTGACGTTGGCCGGTTCGGCGCCGGCTGCGGCGATGGCCGCGAGGACCTCGTCGCGGTCTCCGCCCACCACGGCGCTCATCCCGGTCGGGGTGACGGCGGCCGCCTTGGCCATGCCCCGGGCACGGACGCCGACGAAGCGCATGGCATCCTCGGCGCTGAGCACGCCGGCCAGCGCCGAGGCGGTGATCTCGCCGACCGAGTGTCCCGCGAGCACGACCGGGAGGTCGGAGAGCTCGGCGTCGAACATCGCCTCGGCCGCGACGATGCCGGCGGCCACGATGAGCGGCTGCGCGACGGCCGTGTCCTTGATCGTCTCCTCGTCCGAGGTCGTCCCGTGCGCCACGAGATCGAGGCCTACCACCTCGCCGAGGGCCCCGAGGCGGTCGGCAACGGAGGGCAGCTCGAGCCAGGGGGCCAGGAAGCCGGGCGTCTGGGAGCCCTGTCCAGGGCAGACAATTGCTAGCACGTAACCAAGCTTTCCAAATCGGGGATGCTCTGAGGGGGGAGAGCGCGCACGAAGCTCCTCCATGCGGTTTGTGGGAAGTCTACAACGTGCCCCGGGCGCGGACCCCGCATCAGGAGCGCTGCGGATGCCGCTCGGGGCCCGGCTTCGGGGCAGCGGCGAGGCGTCCCACAACGAGCGCGGTCTGCAGCACGAACGCCTCGCGGGGCAGGAGCGGGTCCCACCCGGTGACGTCGCAGACCCGGCGCAGCCGGTAGCGGACGGTGTTCGCGTGGACGAAGAGCTCCCTGGCCGTCGCCTCGAGCGAGTGGCCGAGCTCGAAGTAGGCACTGAGGGTCTCGACCAGTCCATTCGAGGCGGCCACGAGCGGGCGGTAGATCTTCTGGACGAGCGCCCGGCGGGCGGCGTCGTCGCCCGCCGCCACGCGTTCGGGAAGCAGGTCGTCCGCCGAGACGGGCCGCGGGGCGTTCGGCCACGCCCGGGCGGCCGAGAGGCCCGCGAAGGCCGCCTGCGCGGAGGTGCTCGCCTCGGGCAGGGTGGCAGCCTCGGGCCCGTACACCACGGGGCCGGGGGCGAAGAGCTCGGCGAGCCGCGCCAGGGCCGTGGCCGGCTCCTGGAGGCCGCCGAGGATGAGGATCAGGCGGTCGCCCTGGATGCCCACCAGCGCATCCTGCGCGTGCCTCCCCGCGATCCGCCGCAGCTCGCCCACGTAGGTGGGGCTCGGCTCCAGCGGGGAGGACCCCACCATGACCGTGAAGCGCTCCTGCGCCTTCCACCCGAGCGCCGCGATCCGGGACCGCAGGGCGTCGGTGTTCTCGCCGCGCAGGATCGCGTCCACGATGAGGGCCTCGAGGCGGGTGTCCCACGAGCCGCGGGTCTCGGCGGCCCGCGCGTACACGTCCGCGGCGGCGAAGGCGACCTCGCGGGAGTAGCGCAGCACCGCCTCCCGCAGCGCGGGCTGGTCCTCCTCGGGGGCGAGGTGCGGCACCTGGTCCTCGACCGTCTCGACGACGATCCGGATCAGCTGGAGTGCCTTCTGCAGGCTGATGGACCGTGTGAGCTCCGTCGGGGCCGTGCCGAACACGTCGGAGAGGATCCAGGTCGGCAGGGTGGGGCGCTCGTACCAGGTGACGAACGCCGCGATCCCGTTCTGGGCGACGAGCCCGAGCGCGGAGCGCTCGTCGGCGCTCAGCCGGGTGTACCACGGCAGGGACCGCTCGAGCTCGCGCATCGTGCTCGTGGACAGCTGCCCCACATTGGCCCGCAGCTTCTTGACCGTCTCGGCCTTGGCCGGCGAGATGGTCAGCTTCCCGTTCGGCGGGATGGCGGAGGGGTGCTGCGGCTGGGGCATGTGAAGAGCATAGCGAGCACTCAGGCGGGGACCAGTTTTGTGTGAAGGCTACAAGGGCCCGTGCCCGGTGCCACAGGCAGGAGCGGCCCGGGCGCGCCTCCGCGGCACCGGCCACGCACGACGGCGGCCCTCCCCGGGGGTGGGGAGGGCCGCCGTCGTCCGGTGGTCGCCTGCAGGCGGCGAAGCGCGCAGGGAGCGCCGCGGGCTAGCTCTCGCCGCCGGCGTTGCCCGTGGTGCCGGCGTTCACGTCGAGCAGGCGGTACCGCTCGAATGCCTGGCGCGGCGCGTCGGCGTCGACCTCGCCGCGGCGGGCGAGCATCTGCAGCGCACGCACCACGACCGAGTGCGCGTCGATGTGGAAGTACCGCCGGGCGGCCGCACGGGTGTCGGCGAAGCCGAAGTCGTCCGCGCCGAGGGTCGCGAACTCGTTCGGGAGGAACTGGCGGATCTGGTCCGGCACGGCCTTCATGTAGTCGGTGACGGCCACGATCGGCCCCGTCGCCCCGGCGAGCTGCTGGGTGACGAACGGGACCCGGGGCTCCTCCTCCGGGTGGAGGAAGGCCTGCTGCTCGGCGGCGAGGCCGTCCCGGCGCAGTTCGGTCCAGCTCGTCACGCTCCACACGTCGGCGGAGACGCCCCACTCGTCCGCGAGGATCTGCTGGGCCTCGAGCGCCCAGGGCACCGAGACGCCGGAGGCGAGCAGCTGCGTGCGCGGTCCGTCGATCTTCGCTGGCGCCAGCAGGTAGATGCCCTTGAGGAGGCCCTCGACGTCGAGCTCGTCGGGCTCGGCCGGCTGGACGATCGGCTCGTTGTAGACCGTGAGGTAGTACATGACGTTCGGCTGCGGGTGCTTGCCGCCGTACATGCGCTCGAGCCCGGCCTTGACGATGTGGCCGATCTCATAGCCGTAGGCCGGGTCGTAGGTGACGACGGCCGGGTTGGTCGAGGCGAGCAGGGGGGAGTGTCCGTCGGCGTGCTGCGTGCCCTCGCCGGTGAGCGTGGTGCGGCCGGCGGTGGCGCCGATGATGAAGCCCCGGGCCATCTGGTCCGCCGCTGCCCAGATCCCGTCGCCGGTGCGCTGGAAGCCGAACATCGAGTAGAAGACGTAGACCGGCACGAGCGTCTTGCCGTGGGTCGCGTAGGACGTCCCGGCCGCGGTGAAGGCCGCGATCGAGCCGGCCTCGTTGATCCCGGCGTGCAGGATCTGGCCTTCGGGCGCCTCCTTGTAGGCCAGGACGAGGTCACGGTCCACCGAGAGGTAGTTCTGGCCCTTGGGGTTGTAGATCTTGGCCGTGGGGAAGAAGGCGTCCATGCCGAAGGTGCGCGCCTCGTCCGGGACGATCGGCACGATCCGCTTGCCGAACTCCTTGTCCCGCATGAGGTCCTTGAGCAGCCGGACGAACGCCATGGTCGTGGCGGCCTGCTGCTTGCCCGAGCCGCGCTTGGCGACCTCGAACGACTTCTCCGCCGGCAGCGTGATGCCCTCGTGGGGGTCACGTCGCTCGGGCAGGAAGCCACCGAGGGCCCTGCGTCGGTCCATCATGTACTGGATCTCGGGGGAGTCCTGCCCGGGGTGGTAGTACGGGGGCTCGTACGGGTTGGCCTCGAGCTGCTCGTCCGAGATGGGGATGCGCAGGTGGTCGCGGAAGTCCTTGAGGTCTCCCAGGGTCATCTTCTTCATCTGGTGGGTCGCGTTGCGGCCCTCGAAGTGCGGGCCCAGGCCGTAGCCCTTGACCGTCATCGCGAGCACGACGCTGGGCTTGCCCTTGAACTCGGTGGCCGCCTTGTAGGCCGCATAGACCTTCCAGTAGTCGTGGCCGCCGCGCTTGAGGTTCCAGATCTGCTCGTCCGTGTAGTCGGCGACGAGCTCCTTGGTCTCCGGGGTCTTGCCGAAGAAGTGGTCGCGGACGAACCCGCCGGACTCGGCCTTGTAGGTCTGGTAGTCGCCGTCGAGCGTCTCGTTCATGATCTTGACGAGCTGGTTGTTGTCGTCGTGGGCGAGCAGTGAGTCCCACTCGCGGCCCCAGATGACCTTGATGACGTTCCAGCCGGCGCCGCGGAAGAACGCCTCGAGTTCCTGGATGATCTTGCCGTTGCCGCGCACCGGCCCGTCGAGGCGCTGGAGGTTGCAGTTGACCACGAACGTGAGGTTGTCCAGGTTCTCGTTCGCGGCGAGCTGGAGCAGGCCGCGGGACTCGGGCTCGTCCATCTCCCCGTCGCCGAGGAAGGCCCACACGTGCTGGTCCGAGGTGTCCTTGATCCCGCGGTTGTGGAGGTACCGGTTGGTCTGGGCCTGGTAGATCGCGTTCATGGGGCCGATGCCCATGGACACGGTCGGGAACTCCCAGAACTCCGGCATCATCCGCGGGTGCGGGTAGGAGGAGAGGGCATGGCCCTCCTTGGACTTCTCCTGGCGGAACCCGTCGAGGTCCTCTTCAGAGAGGCGGCCCTCCATGAACGCCCGGGCGTACATGCCGGGGGAGGCGTGGCCCTGGAAGAAGACCTGGTCCCCGCCGCCGGGGTGGTCCTTGCCGCGGAAGAAGTGGTTGAAGCCGACCTCGTACAGCGTGGCCGCGCCGGCGTAGGTCGAGATGTGGCCGCCGACCCCGATGCCGGGGCGCTGGGCCCGGTGGACCATGATCGCGGCGTTCCAGCGCATGTACGCGCGGTAGCGGCGCTCGAACTCCTCGTTGCCCGGGTACTCGGGCTCCTGGTCGGCCGGAATGGTGTTCACGAAGTCCGTGGTCGTGACCATGGGGACTCCGACACTGCGCGAACCGGCCCGCTGCAGGAGGCTGCGCATGATGTACTGCGCGCGCTCGGTGCCGTGCTCCTCGATCAGGGAGTCGAGGGACTCAACCCATTCGGCGGTCTCTTCGGGATCGCGGTCCGGCAGCTGATTCGTCAGGCCGCTGAGGATGTGCGAGGTTTCCTCTCCTACAGACACGTCCAAACCTCTCTTCGAGCCCGTAGGGCCGGAGCTGGTGGCAGCCGGATGCGGGCAGTCTCGTCGCGGTGCCCTGTGCGTGCAGGGCCGTTGGTACTGTGAGCGCCGCGCGGCCCGAGGGGTCTGCCGGGCGGTGGGCACTCAGATGCCACTCTAGCCGCGCGCGGGAAGCGACCGTTAGCCGGCGGCGGCGCCGCCCGGTCATCTTCGCGCCGGCAGGGACGCGTCCCGGGCGGCGGGGGCCCCGGGGACGCCCCGTCACCTCGCGGTCCGCGGACTCCACAGCGGCCCTGAACGGGCGCGATCGGCCCGGCGGGGCGCGCCTCCACAGGGCCTGTGCTTGAAGCTGCGGGCCAAACGTAGTTGGCTTATAGCTACGGCAGGGCTGTGTGCTGCGCCGCATCCGGTGGATGCGGCCCGCGCCGCCTGCCGGGACAGTGCCGAAGTGCACAGCGGAGACGAGGAGGAAACGACGTGGGCGAGACCGACACCGCCGCGGGCAGCAATGTGGCGGCGCGATTGGGTTTCAAGGACGGTGACCTGATCCAGGAGTTCGGCTACGACGAGGACGTGGACTTCGGTCTGCGGGAGGCCATCGAGGAGCAGGTCGGCTCCGACCTCCTCGATGAGGAGGACCACGACGTCGTTGACGGCGTGATCATCTGGTGGCGCGAGGACGACGGCGATCTCGTCGACATGCTCATGGACGCGCAGACCACCCTCAACGAGGCCGGCGTCGTCTGGCTCCTCACCCCCAAGCAGGGCCGGGACGGACACGTGCGCCCCGTCGAGGTGCAGGAGTCGGCGCCGACGGCGGGCCTGCATTCCACCTCGTCCGTGGGGGTCTCGAAGGACTGGAGCGCCACGCGCCTGGTCCGCAAGAAGCAGTGACCGCCGCGATGGGGGGAACCGCGCCGGCGGTCGGCGAGGCGGCGCCCGATTTCGAGCTGCCCAACCAGTACGGGGAGCCCGTCCGGCTCTCGTCGTTCCGCGGCCGTCCCGTGGTCGTGATCTTCTTCCCCTTCGCCTTCTCCGGAATCTGCACGGGAGAGCTCTGCGAGGTGCGGGACGGCTGGGACGCCTTCGCTGAGGTCGACTGCGAGGTCCTCGCGATCTCCGTGGACAGCAAGTTCGCGCAGCGGGCGTACGCGGCAGCCGAGGGCTATGAGTTCTCGCTCCTGGCCGACTTCTGGCCGCACGGCGAGGTCGCGCGGCGCTACGGCGTCTTCGATGAGCGGGACGGCATGGCCCTGAGGGGCACCTTCATCATGGATGCCGAGGGCGTGGTGCGCTACCGGGTCGTCAATCCCCGGGGACAGGCCCGCGACATCGCCGAGTACCGCCGGGCGCTCGCCCAGATCACGGGCACGGACGCGCCGTAGGGCCACGGCCGCCGCTGCGCCCGCCCGCGGTTCGCTGCTCCCCGGCCTCTGCGGTACTGTTGAACCCCGTCGGGCCGCCGCGCGGTCCGTCTCAAGGGTCTTTAGCTCAGCTGGTAGAGCGCCACGCTTACACCGTGGATGTCATCGGTTCGATCCCGGTAGGACCCACCCTCATTCCGCGACGCGCAGCGTCGCCTCCTCCCAGCGCCGCAACCGGCACCCTGGGGGTCCCCTACGGTTCCCTGGGGTTCCCTGCCTCCAGACCTCGGCACTCCGCAAAGGACGCCCGGGCATGGAACGAGCCTCCCGCCGCGGCCATTGGGGGGGTTGCCGCGACGGGAGGCTCTGCAGACGAATATAGGGCCAAACTCCGGCGAATTCAAAACAGATGAGCAGAAAGCTCTCCCGGCGCGGTGCGGCGCGGTGCGACGCGGCGTAGCCCTCGGCCGGCTGCGGGGCCCGCGCGTGCAGTCGTCTGGCTGGCACCGGCTGGCAAGCGCTTGCCAAAAGTGAGGCGCACCGAAATACGATGTCAAACGGAAGTCAGGATCCCGCGCCTCAACTAGCCTTGATCCTTGAGACCCCACGAAGAGACGGAGAGTACATGTCTGCACAGATCGGCGTCACCGGCCTTGCGGTGATGGGCGCCAACCTCGCCCGCAACCTCGCCCGCAACGGCTTCACCGTCGCGCTGCACAACCGGTCCGTCGAGAAGACGGACACCCTGCTGGCCAAGCACGGCGACGAGGGCGAGTTCGTGCGCACCGAGACGCTCCAGGAACTCGTGGATGCCCTCGAGAAGCCCCGCCGGGTGCTCATCATGGTCAAGGCCGGTGCTCCCGTGGACGCGGTCGTCGACCAGCTCGTGCCGCTCCTCGAGGAGGGGGACATCGTCATCGACGGCGGCAACTCCCACTACCAGGACACGAGGCGCCGGGAGGCTGCCCTCGCCGAGAAGGGACTCCACTTCGTGGGCGTGGGGGTCTCCGGCGGCGAGGAGGGCGCGCTCAACGGCCCCTCCATCATGCCCGGGGGCTCCAAGGAGTCCTACGATGCGCTCGGCCCCCTCCTCGAGAAGATCTCGGCGAAGGCCGACGACGGCGCCCCCTGCTGCGCGTGGATCGGCACCGACGGCGCCGGCCACTTCGTGAAGATGGTGCACAACGGCATCGAGTACGCCGACATGCAGGTCATCGGCGAGGCGTACAGCCTCCTCCGCGGTGCCGCCGGCATCGAGCCGGCCGAGCAGGCCGCCATCTTCGAGGAGTGGAACCAGGGCGAGCTCTCGTCCTTCCTCATCGAGATCACCGCCCAGGTGCTCGGGCACGTGGACGCGAGGACCGGCAAGCCGTTCGTTGACGTGGTCGTGGATGCGGCCGGCCAGAAGGGGACGGGCCGCTGGACCGTCCAGTCGGCGCTCGACCTCGGATCGCCCGTCTCGGGCATCGCCGAGTCCGTCTTCGCCCGCGGGATCTCCTCGCAGGCGGCCCAGCGGGAGATCGCCCAGACGACCCTCGCCGGCCACGAGGCCGAGGTCGCCCTCCCGGAGGACTTCGTCGAGGACATCCGCCAGGCGCTCTACGCGTCCAAGCTCGTCTCCTACGCGCAGGGGCTCGACATGCTCACCAGCGCCGCCAAGGAGTACGGCTGGGACCTCAAGCTGGACGAGATCGCGTCGCTGTGGCGCGCGGGCTGCATCATCCGCGCCGACCTGCTCAAGGTCATCATGGAGGCCTACAAGGGCGACCAGGCGCCGGCGAACCTCTTGTTCGCCCCCGCCTTCGTGGAGTCCGTGGGCAAGGCCGTCCCGGCCTGGCGGCGCGTCGTGGCCACGGCCATCCAGCTCGGGATCCCCGTCCCGGTCTTCTCGTCCTCGCTGGCCTACTACGACGCCCTGCGGGCCAGGCGCCTCCCCGCCGCGGTGATCCAGGGCCAGCGCGACCTCTTCGGCGCGCATACGTACCGGCGGGTGGACGCCGAGGGCACCTTCCACACCCTCTGGGGCGAGGACCGGTCCGAGATCTCGGCCGTCGACACCCACTGAGGCATCCGGCCCAACTGATCTGGGGGTCACCTTCTGGGGCCACCCAGGAGCACGACGGCGCCGCCCACCGTACGAGGTGGGCGGCGCCGTCGTGCGTGGGGCGGCCGTGCGGCAGCCGGGCCGTCAGCCCTGCTTGCCCTGCTGTCCCTGCTGGCCGGCCGGCCGGCCAGCGTCGGAGCGCGGGCGGCGCAGCGTGAACGTCTCGAAGGCCTCGAGGCCGCCCCCGACGCCGGTGACGTTGTAGTAGGTGACGGTCATCGTGGTATCCCCGCCGGGAGCGCCCGGATCGACCTCGAAGGCGCCGAAGCCGTACGAGTTCGCGGCGTCGCGGGCGGCGGACCACGCCGCCGGTTCGTGGACGTACACGGGGACGCGGTGATGCGTCGTCGGGCTCGGCTGGTCCGAGACCGAGACGATCACCCGGCACTCGGGCGGGGTGAACAGGAGCTGGTTCGACGGCGCCGACGTCCCGCCGCCGCCCAGGACCATGTGCACGGTGCCCCGCGTCGTGTCGATCGTCCGCGTGTCCGTCGCTGCGGGCAGGGGGGTCAGCGTCTGGTTCGCCTCGTGGCCGCGGATGGGGTGCGAGCGCTCGTAGTGGTGCTCGTGCCCGCACACCACGAGGTCGACTCCGTACTTGTCGAACAGCGGCACCCACTCCTGGCGGATGCCAAGGTCGGCGCCGTTGAAGTTGTTGGCCGTGCTGATGGCCACCTGGTGCATGCACACCACGATCCAGTCGATCTCGCGGCTCGACCGGGCCGCGGCGAGCTCCTTCTCGAGCCAGGCCTTCTGCGCGCCGCCCGAGTAGCCGCGCACATAAGAGTCGCCGCCGTCCTGGTAGCACACGTCGTCGTTCGCGATCGAGATGACCCGGACCGCGCCGGCCGTGAAGCTGTACCAGAGCCCGCGCGTCACCTCGGTCTGGCCCGCGGCCTCGGGGACCTCGAAGTACGTCTGGTACGCGGCGTAGCCGATGGGGCCGTTGCCCAGCTCGTTCTCGTGGTTCCCCGCCGAGGGCATCCACGGCCGGTTCCGGGCACTGCGGGAGTTGTTGGCCCAGAAGTCCCACCACGAGCGGATCCGGTCCGTCGCGAGGTTCGCGTAGCAGAGGTCGCCGTTGAAGAGGTGGAACATGGGCTGGACCCGCTCGACGCCGCCGGTCGTGTCGCCGGCGGCGGGGGAGCCGAGGTTGTCGTTGGCCCACGCGGTGCCCAGCTTCTTGCCGAGCGTGGGGGTCCCCTGGTCGCCGAAGCTGGTGAAGGTCACGCGCGCGCGGCCGCGGGGCGCGGTGGTGAAGGTGCCGAACTGCGGCGCCGCTCCGTCATGGACCGCCGCGTAGAGGTAGCCCGTCTGTCCGGCGAGGCCGGTCAGGACGGCGTGGTGCGCGTACACGGTCCGGCCGGACTTGGCGTCGACGTAGCTGCGGGTCTCCGCCGCGACTGCCTTGGCGAAGGTGCCGTGCGCGTCGCCCAGGACCACGCGGGCCTCGCGCACCTGCTGGAGCGTGTGCCACGAGACCACCATCTCGCTCGAGGCGTCCGAGCCGAACTGGAGGTGTAGGCCGCCGACCGTCGGCACGGCCGTGGGATCCGTCGCCGAGAGCGAGCCGGGCAGGTCCCTGCTGGACACCGGGCGCCCGGGGGCCGCGTCCGCGGGGGCGGCGAAGGCCACGCTCCCGGCAGCGGCCGCGAGCCCGGCGCCCAGGAGCAGGCGCCGGCGGGTGACGGGGGAGTTCTCTGGGGGGTTCGTCATGGGCCGAGCATGCCGCGCCCGCGTGCGGTCCGGGCCAACCGGGCGTTAACGGCCGGTGGACGTTGCGGGACGATCCCGGACGACGACGGCGCCGCACCCCGCGCGGGGGAGCGGCGCCGTCGTGCGTGGTCCCGGCCGTCCGGCGGGGCCGGGCGGATCGAGGACTAGATGTAGTAGTACTCCGCCGGGTCCACGGCCGGCTTCGTCTCCTTCGCCGCGTCGCGGTGGCGCCAGGTCGCCGGCACACCCGTGACGATCGAGTTGGGCGGGGCGTCCTTGACCACCACGGCGTTCGCGCCGACGGCGCTCCCGGCCCCGATGGTGATGGGCCCGAGCACCTTCGCGCCCGCCCCGATGGTCACGCCGTCACCGATGGTGGGGTGCCGCTTGACCTTTGCGAGCGAGCGGCCGCCCAGGGTGACCCCGTGGTAGAGGAAGACGTCGTCGCCGATCTCGGCGGTCTCGCCGATCACCACGCCCATCCCGTGGTCGATGAAGAACCTGCGCCCGATCGTCGCGCCCGGATGGATCTCGATGCCGGTCAGGAAACGGCCGGCCTGCGAGATCAGGCGCGCCGGGAAGCGGAGGTCCTCGCGCTGCCACATGGCGTGGGTGAGGCGGTGGATCCAGATGGCATGCAGGCCGGAGTACGCGAGGAAGTTCTCGACGTTGCCGCGGGCGGCCGGGTCGTGCGCCGCCGCAGCCTCGAGGTCTTCCCTCAGTCGCGCCACCGTGCGTTTGATCAGAGACACAGGTTTCCTTCTGCCGAGCCCGGAACCCGGGCCCCTAGCCGCGGATGTCGTCGTACAGGACCGTGGAGATGTAGCGCTCGCCGAAGTCGCACACGACGGCGACGATCAGCTTGCCCTTGTTCTCCGGACGCTTGGCGAGCTCGAGCGCGCCCCAGACGATCGCGCCCGAGGAGATGCCGCCGAGGATGCCCTCCTGCGCGGCGAGCGCCCGGGCCGTTTCGACGGAGTCCTCGAGGGTCGCGTCGAGCACCTCGTCGTACACGTTCGTGTCGAGGATCTCCGGCACGAAGTTGGCCCCGAGGCCCTGGATCTTGTGCGGGCCGGCCGGCCCGCCGTTGAGGATGGCGGAGTCCTTCGGCTCGACGGCCACGACCTGCACGCCCGGCTTGCGCTCCTTCAGGACCTGGCCGACGCCGGTGATGGTGCCGCCGGTGCCGATGCCGCTGACGAAGATGTCCACGCCGCCGTCGGTGTCGTTCCAGACCTCCTCGGCCGTGGTGGCCCGGTGGACCTCCGGGTTGGCCGGGTTCGCGAACTGCTGGGCCCAGATCGAGTTCTCGGTGTTGGCGACGATCTCCTGCGCCTTCTCCACGGCGCCTCGCATGCCCTCCGAGCCCGGGGTGAGCACGATCTCGGCGCCGTAGGCGCGCAGCAGCACGCGGCGCTCGGTGGACATCGTCTCGGGCATCGTGAGGATCACCTTGTAGCCGCGGGCGGCGCCCACCATGGCCAGCGCGATGCCCGTGTTGCCGGAGGTGCCCTCCACGATCGTTCCGCCCGGCTTGAGCGCGCCCGCCTTCTCGGCAGCGTCGATGATGGCCACGCCGATGCGGTCCTTGACGCTGTTGGCCGGGTTGTAGAACTCGAGCTTGACAGCGACCTGGGCCTCCAGGCCTTCCGTGAGCCGGTTGAGCCGGACCAGGGGGGTGTTGCCGACCAGCTGCGTGACGTCGTCGTAGATGCGTGCCATGAGTCCTTAGCTTTCTGGAAATGGGCGTGACAGTTTGACCGTAGAGGCCGGCTGCGGCTTCAGCCTAGCCAGCGCGCCGAAGCGGCGGCTAGGAGGTCAGCCACTGCGAGTAATATTTTCTGGCCTTGGCGAGCTTGGGATTGATGATCACGCTGCAGTAGCCCGCGTCCGGGTTCTTCGCGTAGTAGTCCTGATGGAAGTCCTCGGCCGGGTAGAACGCGCCCGCCCGGCTCACCTCGGTCACGATTGGGGCGCTCCAGAGCGGCTGGTTGCGCTCGATCGCGCGCTCGAACAGGTCCTTCTCCTCATCCGTCAGGTAGAACATCGATGAGCGGTACTGGGTGCCGACGTCATAGCCCTGCCGATTGGGCGTGGTCGGATCGTGCAGGACGAAGAACAGGTCCAGCACGGTCTCCTCCGGGATGACCTCCTCGTCGAACGTCACCGCGACGACCTCGGCATGCCCCGTCATCCCGGAGCACACGCTGTAGTAGTCGGGGTCGGGGAAGTGGCCGCCGGTGTAGCCGGAGACCACCGATGAGACGCCGCGGGTCTTCTGGTAGACCGCGTCGAGGCACCAGAAGCAGCCGCCGCCCAGAATGAAAGTCTTCATGCTGCCTACAATGTCCGCAGCCCGCGGAAGATTCCCGAGAGAGGACCTCGCCTCGTGACAGAGCAGAACGGCCCCGTCCCGCTGGACGCATCCACCGGCCCCAGCGCCGAGCCCGGCGGCGAGGAGGCCCCCGAGGGCACTCCCGGCGCAGCAGAGGGGGTGACGCTCGCCGACGTCCTCCTGGCCATCGAGGAGCTCTGGCCCGAGTCCCTCGCCGAGGGATGGGACGCGGTGGGCCTCGTGACGGGGCGTCCCTCCCAGCCGGTGCGCAGGATCCTGTTCTGCGTCGACCCGGTCCTGGAGGTGATCGAGGAGGCCGCCGCGTGGGAGGCCGACCTCGTGGTGGCCCACCACCCGCTCCTGCTGCGCGGGGTGACGAGCGTCGCCGCGAACACCCCCAAGGGCCGCGCCGTGCACCGCCTCATCGAGTCGGGCACCGCCCTCGTGAGCGTCCACACGAACGGCGATTCCGCCGTGGGCGGCGTCTCCGACGTCCTCGCCGACGCGCTGGGGCTCGACGACGTCGCGCCGCTGACGAAGGCCGCCAACGGGCTTCCCGAGGAGGGGATCGGCCGCGTGGGCGACCTCGCCGAGCTCACGAGTCTGGGCGACCTGGCCGCGCGGCTCTTCGGAATCCTGCCGGCGGTGGCCGGCGGCGTCCGCGTCTCAGGCGACCGCGACGGGCTCGTGCGCCGGGTCGCGCTGTGCGGGGGAGCGGGCGACAGCCTGTTCGATGCCGTCCGTGCGGCGGAGGCCGACGTCTACATCACCGCGGACCTCCGCCACCACCCGGCCTCGGAGGCGCGGGAGGCTTCCGCGGACGGGCGCCCCTACCTCATCGACGTGAGCCACTTCGCGAGCGAATGGCTCTGGCTGCCCGCAGCCGCGTCCGCGCTCGACAACGTCCTCACCGACCAGGGCCACAGCCTCGACATCAGGGTCTCCACGATCAACACCGATCCCTGGGACTTCATCCTCACCCCCGGCGAGGGATAGAGTCGCAGCCACCGGCCGCCACCGCCACTCCATCCAGGGCAGCGGCCCCTAAGGAGGAACGATGCCCAAGGCCCCGGCCGCCGAACAGCTCAAGCTTCTCGGGCTGCAGGCCCTGGACGCCCGGCTGCGCTCCCTCGAGGTGCGCCGCCGGAGCCTCGAGGCGGACCCGCGGCTCGGCCCCGCGAAGGCGGCCCTCGAGCAGGCCTCCGCGGCGGCGCGCGACGCCGACCGGGCCGTCGCGGAGGCCGAGGCCGAGCTCGCCGGGATCGAGGCGAAGGTCTCGGAGACCTCCACGCGGATCGCGCGGGACGAGGACCGCATGTACGCGGGGGGCCTGTCGAAGGACCTCGAGGCCCTCCAGAAGGACATCGCAGGCCTGCGCGCTCGCCAGAGCGACCTCGAGGACGCCGAACTCGAGGTCCTCGAACGCCTCGACGGGCTGCGCTCGGCGCAGGGCATCGCGGCCGAGGCCCTCGGCGAAGCCCGCGGCGCGAGCGACGAGCTCCGGGCCGAGCTCGACGCCCAGCTCGCATCGATCGCCGCCGAGCGGGCCGCGGCGGCCGACGAGCGCGCCGCGTATGCCCAGGGCATCGAGCCAGGACTCGTAGGGGTCTACGAGAAGACGCTGGCCAAGCGGGGAGTGGGCGCCGCGCGCCTCTTCCACGGGACCTCCGAGGGGTCCGGCATGGCGCTGAGCCCGGGAGACCTCGCGGCGATCCGGAACGCCGCCGAGGACGACGTGGTCTTCTGCCCGGACTCCGGGTGCATCCTGGTCCGCTCGCCCGAGTGGGCCTGAGGGGCCGCTCCGGCCTCAGTCCCTGAGCACGAGCGCGAGCGAGTGTGGCCGGCGCGCGGTCCCGGGGAGGAGCTCCGCCTCCCATTTCTCGCGGGCGACGGCGAGCAGCGCCTCGGGAGTCGCCGGCGCCTTGCCGCGGCGGGTGAGCAGGTGCCGGACGAAGTCGCCCCGGTGGTGCTTGGCGAAGTGGCTCACGACGCTGCGCTTGCCGTCCCGCTCCCTGAACACATCGACCGTCACGGTCCCGGCCGGCGGCGGCGCATAGGCTGCGGCGTACGTGCTCGAGCGGCAGTCCACGACGAGTTCCCCGGCCGCGCGGTCCGCGAGGGCCTCGGCGAGGAGCGGCCTCCAGTACCCGGCGAGCCGCCCGAGCCCGGGCAGGGAGGCCGACATCGACAGCCGGTACGCCGGCACCCTGTCCGCGAAGCCCACGGCCCCCCACAGTGCGGAGACCACGACGACCCAGTCGTCGGCCCTGCGGCGCTGCGCCGGGGTCAGGCCCGCATAGCCGAGGGCCTCGTAGAGAACGCCCGAGTAGACGCCGTGGGCCGGCGCCGCCGGTTCCGTCGCGAGCCGGCGGTTCCGCTCGACGTCGTGCGCGAGCGACGGGCCGACCCCGAGGACTGCGAGGGCGTCTTCCCGACCGCTCACCTCGGCCAGCGCCTCCATGGCCTCCTTGCGGGCCACCTCGAGCTGCGGGAAGCTCAGCGAGCCGAGGTCGACGGCGGGGCCGGAGCGCGCGGGCGTCTTGCCCTCGGAGGGGGGAAGCAGGATGAGCACCACGGCATCGTACCCGGCGGCGGAGGGCGGGCGGAGCGCGGGCCTATAGACTGGGAAGTCGAGGACAGGTCGGCCGGGCGACCGCGGGGCGGTCTGGCGTATGCCAGGGCGCCGCGAGGAAAGTCCGGGCTCCGCAGGGCAGGGTGGTGGGTAACGCCCACTCGGGGTAACCCGCAGGCCAGTGCCACAGAGAACAGACCGCCGCGGACAGGCGCCTGGCGCCGCGTCCGCGGTAAGGGTGAAACGGCGGTGTAAGAGACCACCAGCTCCCCGGGCGACCGGGGAGGCTCGGTAAACCCCACCCGGAGCAAGGCCAGACAGGGCGCGATCGAGGGCTGCCCGCCCGAGCGCCCGGGTAGGCCGCTCGAGGCCGCCGGCAACGGCGGTCCTAGATGGATGGTCGCCTCCCGCGTCCGGGCAACCGGGCGCGGAGACAGAACCCGGCTCACAGGCCGGCCTGTCCTCGTCCCCGGCACCCGGTCGGCAGAACCGAGAGCCTGTGAGTGACTTCACAGGGCTCCCGGTCCCGCCGCCGGACTGCCGCACGTAGACTGGAAGAGAACGTAGAAGTTCTCCACGGGCCGGGCTCTGCGATCGCAGGACCGGCTCTTTTCATGCCCGCTGACCAAACCCCTGGACATCCACAGCGGGCATCCGCACGACGGCGTGCGAGAAGCAGAGAAAGGCACCTGTGTGAGCACAACGACGGAAACCGCACTCGGCACGTGGATCGGACGCGAGGCCGCCGCGGAGGAGATGATCCCGGTCATCGGCCGGCTCTACCGCCAGAACAACGTGGTGACCTCGGTCCACGGCCGCAGCCTCATCAACCAGTCCGTGGTCGGACTGCTCAAGGCCCACCGCTGGGCCCGCCAGATCGACAGCGAGGAGCTCGCCCTCGAGGAGACCCTCCCGATCCTCAAGGCGCTCGACACGCTGGAGCTCGGCGCGGCGTCGATCGACATCGCCCGCCTGAACGAGGCGTTCCGGGCCGAGGGTCAGACCCTCCCGCTCGAAGACTTCCTGCGGGCCGAACTCGCCGAGATCGTGGGCAAGCACGGCGCCGATCCCCGCACGGGCACCGACGTGGTGCTCTACGGCTTCGGCCGGATCGGCCGCCTGGTCGCGCGCATCCTCATCGAGCACGCCGGCGGCGGCGCGGGCCTGCGCCTGCGCGCCATCGTGGTCCGCAAGGGCTCCGACAAGGACCTCATCAAGCGCGCGAGCCTGCTGCGGCGCGACTCCGTGCACGGCGCCTTCGAGGGCACCATCACGGTGGACGAGGAGAACAGCACGATCCTCGCCAACGGCACCCTCATCCGGGTCATCTACTCGGACAGCCCGGCCACGGTCGACTACACGCAGTACGGCATCAACGACGCGATCGTCGTGGACAACACCGGCAAGTGGCGCGACGCAGAGGGCCTGGCCCAGCACCTGCAGAGCAAGGGCGTGGCCCGTGTGCTCCTGACCGCCCCCGGCAAGGGCGACCTGCCGAACATCGTGCACGGGATCAACCACACCTCGATCTCGGCCGACGACCGCATCGTCACGGCGGCCTCGTGCACGACCAACGCGATCACGCCGGTCCTGAAGGCCATCAACGACAGGTACGGGGTCATCCACGGCCACGTCGAGACCGTGCACTCCTTCACGAACGACCAGAACCTCATCGACAACTTCCACAAGGGCGACCGCCGTGGCCGCGCCGCGGGGCTCAACATGGTCATCACCGAGACCGGCGCCGCCAAGGCCGTGGCGAAGGCCCTGCCCGAGCTGGCCGGCAAGCTCACCGGCAACGCGATCCGCGTCCCCACCCCGGACGTGTCGATGGCGGTGCTCAACCTCAGCCTCGAGAACGAGACCACCAAGGACGAGGTCAACGCGTACCTGCGCGAGATGTCGCTGCACTCCGACCTGCGCAAGCAGATCGACTACATCGACTCGCCGGAGGTCGTCTCGAGCGATTTCGTCGGCTCGCGCCGCGCCGGGATCGTCGACGGCCTCGCGACGATCTCGACCGGGAAGAACCTCGTGCTGTACGTCTGGTACGACAACGAGTTCGGCTACAGCTCGCAGGTGGTCCGCGTCCTCGAGGACATGGCCGGCGACCACGCGCCGTCGTTCCCCGTGCAGACCGCGGCCGACGAGTACACCCTCGCAACATCTCGGTAGCAATCGGCGGGGAAGCTGGATTCGGCGCCGGCCCAGGGGCAAGATGCACCTATGGAAGCAACAGAGCATGAGAGCACGCTCGAGCACGCACTCGACGTCGCCAAGGCCAATGCCAAGCAGGCAAAGCTGCTCGTCGACCACGCGAAGGCGGCCCTTGCGCACGGGGATGTGACCCCCGAGCGCGTCGCCCAGCTGGAGGAGCTCCAGCGGGCGGCGGACGAGGACCTCCAGCGGGTCATCCGCGAGCAGTAGATCCCCGACTCGATGCGCGAAGGGCGCCGCACTACCCGGTGCGGCGCCCTTCCGCGTCAGCGTACGGCCCTGTCCGCCGTCTCAGATGTGCTCGTGCACGTCATGGTCGTGGTCGTCGTGGCCGAACGGGTCCGGGTCGACTCCCGGCATCCACTTCAGGCCCGGGACGCCCCACCCGTGCTTGCGCGCCGCCCGCCGCGCCTTCTTCGCATAGCGGTCGATCAGGCGGTCGACGTAGAGCCTGCCGTCGAGGTGGTCGTACTCGTGCTGCATGACCCGGCCGAACCAGCCTGTCGCGACGAACTCGAGCGGCTGCCCCTCGCCGTCGAACCCCTCGACCTTGACCCATTCAGCGCGCTGCAGCGGGTAGCCCTCGCCAGGGAAGGAGAGGCAGCCCTCCTCGTCCTCCTCGGGGTCCGGAGCGGCGCCCGAGATCTTGGAGAGGGTCAGGCGCGGGTTGACGATCGCGCCGCGGGGCGGGACGCCGTCGTCGTTGGTGAACTTGTACACGAAGACGCGCAGGCCGACCCCGATCTGGGGAGCGGCCAGGCCGACGCCGTGGGCGGCCTCATTCGTCTCGTGCATGTCCTCGATGAGGTCGTGCAGGGCGGCGTCGAACTCCGTGACCTCGGAGGCGCGGCGGTGGAGCACAGGCTCACCCCAGATGGTGATGGGACGGACGGCCACGGTGCGGCTCCTCTTCTGTGCCGGGGGCATTTCGCCCTCACGGATCGACGGGACGGCGAGGGACAACAACGAGGCCGCCGGGGACAACCCCGGCGGCCTCGTGGTGGCCGGAGACCCGGCCTCTTCGGGGTGAGTAACGGGGCTCGAACCCGCGACCTTCTGGACCACAACCAGACGCTCTGCCAACTGAGCTATACCCACCGCGTGCGCTGTTCGGGGAAGAAGCCGAGCTGGCTCAGCCGTCCTTCCCCGTGAAAGCAACGAGAAATAGTCTACCTGCTCCGCGGCGGTGCTCACGACCAAAACGGCCGCCCACGGCTAACTTTTTTCTGCGGTCTCCGGGCTCGCGGTAGTTCCTGCTGCGGCCGCGCCCGAGGTGATCCGCTCCGCCGCCTCGCGGGCCGCTGCGGAGTCGGGACCCGGTGCGGGGACGAACACCGTCTCGCGGTAGTAGCGCAGCTCGTCGATGGAGTCGCGGATGTCGCCGAGGGCCCGGTGGTTCCCGGTCTTGGGGGGCGACTGGAAGTACGCCCGCGGGTACCAGCGGCGGGCCAGCTCCTTGATGGTCGAGACGTCGATGACGCGGTAGTGCAGGTACTCGACGACCTCGGGCATGTCGCGGGCCAGGAAGATCCGGTCGGTCCCGACCGAGTTGCCGCCGAGCTGGGCCTTGTTCGGCTCCTTGACCCAGGTCCGGATGTAGGCCATGACCTCGGCCTGGGCCGCCTCCATGGTCATGCCGTGGGGCAGCTCGTCGAGCAGCTTCGATTCGGTGTGCATGGCGCGGACGAAGTCGCCCATGCCGGCCAAGGCCTCGTCGGAGGGCCTGATGACGACGTCGACTCCGTCGCCGAGGACGTTGAGCTCTGAATCGGTGACGAGGACGGCCACCTCGATGAGGGCATCGGCGACCGGGTCGAGGCCGGTCATCTCGCAGTCGATCCAGACGATGTGTTCGTTGCTGATGGGCACCCGCCAAGAGTACCGCCAGCCGGGGCCGGACCCCGGTTCCCGACGGGCCGGCCGAGGGCGCCGATGCTAGAATGAGCCTCTCCCGCACCGACCGAAGGGGTGGCCCATGTCCTCTCAGCGCCCTGCCCTGCCCGGGAGGATTCTCGAGCGGCTGGGCTCCCTGTGGACGTCGGTTCCCCCCGCGGGCGTGAACCAGCCCCCGCACTGGGCGCTGGGCCAGGGCTTCGTCGGCTCCCTGCTGATCGTGGTCGGATCCTTCGGGGTCGGCTGGCTCGCAGACGCCTCCCAGTTCAACCGCACTGCGCTCTTCATCATGCTGCGCACCGAGACGTGGGGCGTCACGGCCTGCATCATCGCGCTCGTGATCGGGGCCATGCTCCTCACCCGGTCCTGGCTGAGGCTCGGACAGCGGCTGCGCCACTGGGGGCCCGGGACGATCCGGCCCACCGTGGCGGCCGTCCTGCTCTGGGGGCTTCCGCTCGCGGCCGCGGTGCCCATCTACTCGCGGGACGTCTATGCCTACGTGGGGCAGGGCAGGCTCATGGCCGCCGGGCTGAACCCCTACGACACCGGAATCTCGAGCCTGAACAACTGGCTCGAGCTCGGCACGGACCCCTCCTGGGCCTCCACCCGCACCCCCTACGGGCCCTACTTCCTCTGGTTCGAACGCTGGATCGTGCAGCTCACCGGGGGCCAGCCGGACCTCTCCGTCCTGCTGTTCCGGGTCCTCGCCCTCGGCGGGGTGGCACTGTGCGCGTACTACGGCTACCGGCTCGCGGAGCTCCACGGGGTGGACGGCGCGCGGGCCGTGTGGCTGACCGTGGCGAACCCGCTCTTCCTCATCTCCTGCATCGCGAGCGCCCACAACGAGGCGCTCATGATCGGCTTCGCCGTGGCCGGCGTCTACTACGCGGCGCGCGGCAACTGGCTGGCGGGGATCGTCCTGACGACCCTCTCCATCGGGGTCAAGCCGATCACCGCCGTCGTCCTGCCGTTCATCGGCCTCCTCTGGGCCGGTCCCCGGGCCTCGTGGCCGCGCAAGTTCCTCTGCTGGACCGGCACGGGCCTCATCTGCCTGGGCCTGTTCGCCGTGAGCTCGCTCGTGTACGGCCTCGGATTCGGGTGGGTGAACGCGATCGTCGACCCCACGCCCGGGTTCATCGCCTACACGCCGTCCGGCTTCACGAGCAACATCGTGGCCGCCGTGCTCGGCGCGATGGGCCTCGACGGCGGCCATGCCGCCGAGGTCTACCGGGGCATCCTCAAATGGGCGGGCATCGCGGCCGCCGTCTGGCTCATCTTCCGCGGCGACGACCGGCAGGTGGTGCGCCGGCTCGGCCTCGCCTTCATGGCCATCGTGGTCCTCGGCCCCATCATCCAGCCGTGGTACGTCCTGTGGTTCTTCCCGTTCCTGGCGGTGACCGGGGTCCGCGACGACTGGCAGGTGAAGCTGTGGTACCTGACCGTCGTGTTCTTCGTGGTGTTCGGCGCCCAGGACCAGCTGCACGTGTTCGGGTTCGTGAACATCCCGCTTCCGCCCGATGCCCTCGCCGGGCTCGTGGCCCTGGCCTTCGTCGCCTATCTCGTCCTGCTCGACCCCAAGACGCGGCGCATCGTGTTCGAGCGCCCACGTGAGCGGGGCAGCAGCCGGACCAGCACCTTCTGACCTGACCGTTCGGCGGACCGGCGCGGCCGGGGTTCGGGCGGGGGGCTGTCCGCCGGCACCCGTCAGCCAGGATCCGCGGCGGCCTCGTCATACGTCAGCAGGGCCCGCCGGCGGCCCCATCCGACGCCGGCAGGGCCCGCTGTCGGCCCCGGCCGGGCGTCGTCGTCCTAGCGGCGGGCGTCGAGCTCTGGCTCGGCGGGCGCGCCGCGCCGTCCGAGCCGCACGAGGCGGATCGCGGACCACACGAACAGGATCACGAGCAGCACGTTCCGCACGGTGAGGACCACGGCCATGAGCGGGTTGTTGTGGCTGAGCGCGTCGTAGAACAGCGGGTAGATGAAGTACGTGGCGACCGCGATGCCGAGCAGGAGCCGCGCCGGGACCCGCCAGGCGGCGCGGTCCTGGGCGATGCCGAGCGCCACGACGGGGCCGAGCCAGACCATGAACTGCGGCGAGCCGACCTTGTTGAACACGATGAACGCGCTCACCATCGCGAGGGCCCCGGCGAGCAGGAGCTCCGAGCGGTCCTCGTGCCCGCGCTTCTTCCCCTCGTGGAGGGCCCAGAAGATGGTTCCCGCGATGGCGGCGGCGACCAGGACGAACAGCGGCTGCATGAGGGCGGATGCCACCGTCGATCCGGGGCCGTCCACCTGCATCGAGTTGATCTCGGTGTTCATGTACATGTGCGCGCCACCGAGTCGGAGGACCGACATCCACAGCCACGGCGTGGTGAACGTGGCCTCGAGCTGCATGCCGCGTGAGCCCTGGGTGGTGAGGAAGTCGAGCAGGTGGCCGAGCACGCCGAGGGCCGCGGCGGCCGCGACCACCCCGGCCGTGACGAGTGCGGCGCCGACGATGACCTTCCAGCGGTCCCTGACGACGGCGAAGAGCGGCAGGAGGGCGGCGGCGGGCCAGATCTTCATCCACGTGGCGAAGGCGAGGATGGCCGAGGCGGCGAACGGGCTGGCGACGCCGAGGCTCAGGCCCATGAGCACGATCGGCGCGGTCACGCCGTCGACCCTGGCGAAGCCCAGCAGGCCCATGAGGGCGATGAACACGAGCCACCACCACCCGGCGCGGACGCCTTCGGCCTTCCTGCCCCAGCCGCTGAGGATTCCGAGCGCGGCACCGTTGAGCAGCGAGGTGAGCACGACCCACAGGATGAGGAACGGGCCCGGACCGGCCAGCCCAGAGATCCAGATGGGGAGGAGCCCGACCATCGGGTAGACCCACGGCGAGGGCTGCACGTTCTGCGGGAAGCCGTCCGCGGCCCAGGCGCGGTAGATGTTCGTGTCGCTGAACGCCTGCCCCTGGAAGACGAAGATGGAGAGGTAGGCCAGGTAGCCGAGGTGGACGGCGAGGTAGCCGGTCAGCAGGCCGGCGGGGGAGAGGAGCCACGCGGTGACGCGGCGGGGCTGGGCGGCGCGGCTCTCGTCCGCAGGCTGGCTCTTGTCCGCGGGGCGGGCAGGCTGGATGGAAATGGCTGTTCTCCTCGCTACGGACCGGCGGGCCGCACGGGGGCTCGCGACCGCCCGCAAGTCTACCAGCGGGCCCCTGCGCCGCCGGGGCAGCGGCGGCCGGCTGGTAGCATCGGGAGGACGTCATGCCGACGGGGACGGCGCCCAGCGGGCGGCCTCCGTCCGGCGTTTGAGAGACAGCGCTTCCGAGCCAGCGCTTCCGAGACAGTAGGGACCTTGATGCCTCAGCCTCCGGCAGGCGGCAGCCTGAGCGTCCCCCGTGCCGCGGGCACCATCGCCGGGCTTCCGGGCGACGGCCGCATTGCCGTGTGGCAGGGGGCGGCCTCCGCGCTCGCCATGGCCGTGGGCGGCTTGGGCGTGGGCTGGATGGCGAACGGGTCCTCGCTCATCCGCGTTCCGTTCTTCATCCTCCTGCGGGACAACCCCGTCCTCGTGGTGCTGTGCACGGTCCTCGTCGCCTCCGGCGGCCTCCTGCTCGTTCGGGCATGGCTGCGCCTCGGGCAGCGCGTGGGGGACTGGTCGGAGGTGCACCCCCGCGTGGCCGTCCGGATTGCCGCGCTCTGGTGCGCTCCGTTCATGCTCACCTTTCCGCTGCTGAGCCGTGACGTGTACGCCTACATCGGCCAGGGCCGGCTGATGGCGGCTGGGCTCGATCCGTACGTGAACGGCATCTCCGCGCTGAACAACTACCACAACCTCGGACCCGACTCGCTGTGGACCGAGGCGCCGACGCCCTATGGGCCGCTGTTCCTGTGGATCGAGCAGGGCATCGTCTGGCTCAGCGGCGGGAACCTCGAGGTGGCGATCGCGCTGTTCCGCCTCGTGGCCGTCGGCGGCGTGGCCCTGTGCGCCGTCGCCGTGATCGGCCTCGCCGAGCACTTCGGACTCGGGGCGTCCAAGACGCTGTGGCTGACCGTGGTCAACCCGCTGTTCGTCATCAACTTTGTCGCCAGCATCCACAACGACGCGCTCATGCTCGGCCTGCTGCTGCTCGGGCTCCTCGCATCCGTGCGGGGCCGGCACGTGCTCGCGGTCCTCATCGTGACGGTATCCATCCTCATCAAGCCGATCACCATCCTCGCACTGCCCTTCCTCGGCCTCATGTGGGCCGGGAGGGACGCCGGCTGGGGCCGGCGCATCGGGTACTGGGCCGCGACCGCGGCGATCGCCCTGGCGCTGCTCGCCGCCGCCGGCGCCGCCTCCGGCCTCTGGTTCGGGTGGGTCCCGGCGATGGCCACGCCCGGCACACTGTGGATCTGGTACGCGCCCTTCGGCCTGCTCTCGGTCGTCGCCGGCTGGGCCACCCAGCTCGCCGGCGGGGACCCGGACCTGGTCGCCGGCCTCATCAAGCGCGTCGGGACGATCGTGGGGGCGGTCATCGCCCTGTGGTTCATCGTGCGGGGCCGGAGCGCGGAGGTGTTCCTCCGCATGGCCCTCGCCTTCACCGCGGTGGTCATGACCGCATCGATGATCCAGCCCTGGTACATCACGTGGCTCATGGCGCTGTTCGCCCTCGTCGGCGTGCGGAAGGGCTGGCCGCTGCTCACCTACTACCTCGTGACCATGTTCTTCACCGTCATCGCCATCACCGACCAGCTCGACGTGTTCGAGTGGATCCCGCTCGCGGCGGTGCGAGGCGTGGCGATCGTGCTGAGTGTGGCCTTCGTCGCCTACATGGTGCTGTGGGACTGGAAGACCCGGGTCCTCTTCGCCCCGCTGATCCCCTCCCGCAGCAGGACCCCATGACCGCCGCGAGGCAGCGGCACGCATGGTTCTCCGACACGGCTCCGCACCACGGCGCGCTGGCGCCGCGCGCGCACCTGGACACCGACGCCGCCCGTCTGCCGCTCGACGGCGACTGGGCCTTCCGCTGTTCTCCCACCGCCGCGGGCACCGCGGGCTTCGAGACGGCAGGCTTCGACGACCGCGCCTGGGACCGGGTGCGCGTCCCGCACTGCTGGCAGCTTGAGGGCGTTCCCGGGCCGCCCCGGTATTCGGCCCCGGCGTACACGAACGTCACGTACCCGTTCCCCCTGGACCCGCCCGACGTGCCGGACGAGAACCCGACGGGGGAATACCGCCGCAGCTTCGACCTGCCCGCCGCCCCCGCAGGCGGCCGCTGGGTCATCCGTTTCGAGGGCGTGGACTCGGCCTTCGAGGTCTACCTCAACGGGGACCGGATCGGTGATGCGGTGGGCTCACGGCTCACGCACGAGTTCGACGTCACCGCGAGCGTGCGCCCCACGGGCAACCTGATCGCCGTGCGGGTCCACCAGTGGTCTGCCGGCTCGTACCTCGAGGACCAGGACATGTGGTGGCTCTCGGGCATCTTCCGCCCGGTCACCCTCCTCCACCGGCCCGTGGACGGGATCGAGGATCTGTTCGTCCACGCCGGCTTCGACGCCGCGACCCGCGAGGGCCGGCTCCTCGTCGAGGGCCCCTCCGGCGCCGTCGTGCGGATCCCCGGCCTGGGCATCGACGCTCCGGTGAACGAGCCGCTCGTGGTGCCGGACGTCGAGCCGTGGAGCGCGGAGACGCCCAGGCTGTACCGCGGGACGGTCTCGACGCCGGGGGAGACCGCCAGGATCGCCGTCGGCTTCCGCACGGTCGCCATCGCGGACGCGACCCTCACCGTCAACGGCGCCCCGCTCGCGCTGCGGGGCGTGAACCGGCATGAGTGGCATCCGCGCACGGGCCGTGCGCTCGACCTCGACACGATGCGCACGGACATCGAGCTCATGAAGCGGCACAACGTCAACGCCGTGCGCACGAGCCACTATCCACCGGATGCCCGCTTCCTCGCCCTGTGCGACGAATACGGCCTGTGGGTCCTCGACGAATGCGACCTCGAGACGCACGGCTTCGAGAAGGTCGGCTGGCACCGGAACCCGAGCGGGGAGGCCGGCTGGCGCGAGGCGTTCCTGGACCGCATGGCCCGCACCGTCGAGCGCGATAAGAACCACCCCTGCGTCATCGGCTGGTCCCTGGGCAACGAATCCGGGCGCGGGGCCAACCTCGAGTCGATGGCCGCATGGACCCGGCAGCGCGACCCGGAGCGGTTCATCCACTACGAGGGCGACTGGGACAGCGCCTACGTCGACGTGTACTCCCGCATGTACGCCGACCACGCCGAGACGGAGCTCATCGGCCGCGGCGAGGAACCGCCTGCGGCGGACCGGGCAGCGGACGCGCACCGGCGGGCCCTGCCGTTCGTCCTGTGCGAGTACGCCCACGCGATGGGCACGGGGCCCGGCGGCCTCGCCGAGTACGCCGCGCTGTTCGACGCGTACCCCAGGATCGCCGGCGGCTTCGTCTGGGAGTGGATCGACCACGGCATCGCCCAGCGCGTTTCGGCGGGGCACGGCGCGGGCCGGGAGTTCTTCGCCTACGGCGGCGACTTCGGCGAGGACGTCCACGATGGCAACTTCGTCGCGGATGGCCTCCTCTTCCCAGACCGTCGTCCTTCGTCCGGGCTCAGCGAGCTTGCCGTGGCCTACGCGCCCCTCGTGCTCGAGCCGGGCCCCGGCAGCGTGCGCGTCCGCTCGCGCCTGGCCCACCGGGACACCTCCCACCTCGCGTTCCGGTGGCGCATCGAGGACGACGGCGCCGCGGTCGCCTCGGGCCTCCTCGAGGTCCCCGCGCTGGAGCCGGGAGGCTGTGCCGAGGTCCCGCTGCCGGCTGCCGCCGCGCCCCCGGGTCCGCTCCCGGGCAGCGAGCGGTGGCTCACCGTGTCCGCGCACCTGGCGGAGTCCGCCCCGTGGGCCGGCGCCGGGCACGAGGTCGCGTTCGCCCAGGCCCGGCTGGACCGGCCAGCGGAAGCGTCCCGCGGTCCGAGCAGGCCCGCTGGGGACGCGCCCTGCCGTCCCCGCGCGGCCGGCGGCTGGGACCTCGGCCCGGGCCGCTTCGACGCCGCGGGGAGGCTGACCCTGCTGGCAGGGCTCCCGATGGTCGGGCCCCGGCTGGACCTGTGGCGTGCGCCCACCGACAACGACGAACGGGCCCCCGGGTCGGCTCCGGCCGCCGCCTGGCGTGCGCTGGGCCTCGACCGGCTCCGGCACCGGACCGTCTCGGTCGCCGAGGAGGAAGGGGCCCTGAGCGTCGTCTCGCACGTCATGCCCGCGGGCAGCGACGTGGGCTACGAGGTCGAGTACCGCTGGCACGCGCACGACGGCGGGCTGCACCTGGACGTCGTCGGCTCGCCTCTGGGCGCCTGGCAGGTCCCGGTGCCGCGCCTGGGGGTGCGCCTTGCCGTCCCCGCCGCGCTGGACCGCGTCGAATGGCTCGGGCTGGGGCCCGGGGAGTCGTATCCGGACGCGCTGGCAGCGGTCCGCCAGGGCAGCTTCTCCGTGGACGTCGCAGAGCTCCAGGAGCCCTGCGTCCGGCCGCAGGAGAACGGCGCCCGGCGCGGGGTGCGCCGCGCAGCGCTCTCCGGGGGAGGGGCGGGGCTGACCATCACGGGTGACCCGTTCATCTTCACGGGCCGCCGCTGGACCAGCGAGGCCCTCGATGCGGCGGCCCACCCGACGGACCTGGTGCCCGACCCCGACTGGCTGTGGGTCACCCTCGACGCGGAGCACCACGGCCTTGGTACCGGCGCGTGCGGGCCCGTGGAACTGCCGCAGTACCGACTCGATGCCCGCCGGTTCCGGCTCTCGCTCGACTTCCGCGCCGAGGGACCCGGCCGGAACAGGTCCGCGGACTAGGCCGAGACCGGCGGGCACCCCCGGCGCGCGGACCGGGGGTGCCCTGGATGTCGGCCGGGGCTCGGCGGAAAGGGCCCGGGACACCGCGGAGCGCCCCAGGAGGGAATCGAACCCCCGACCAAGAGATTAGAAGGCTCCTGCTCTATCCTCTGAGCTACTGGGGCGGGCCTGTGAAAGTCTATCCCGCACCGCCCGGCACTGTCGCACGCCGTCCTCTTCTCCTCCACACCCCCCGCCTCGGTGGCGCCGTCCACATACGCGCCGGACGCGCTTCTGCCGCACCCGGCCCGCCGAGAGGCTGGTTCCGGGCCCTCCATACCGCAGGGCCCGGACTTGGAGGTCTTCTGATGAACGACACGATCACCCTGCGCGGCTGGGTCGGCACCGAGCCGACGGTCGGACTCACCCGGCACAACACGCCGTACTGCCGGTTCCGGATGTCCGTGAACGACCGGCGGTTCGACCGCGAGCGCCAGTCGTGGGTCGACAACCACACGAGCTGGTACAACATCCAGTGCTACGGGCCCATGGCGGAGAACGTCGCCGACAGCGTCCGCAAGGGCCACCGGCTGATCGTCATGGGGCGCCTGCAGATCAGGAACTTCGAACGCGCCGACGGGACACCGGGCACTGAGGCGGACATCATCGCCGCTTCCGTCGGCCACGACCTCGCCCTCGGCATGGGCCGGTGGAACCGCCGACGGGACGAGCCCACGCCGCTCGCGCGGGCCGCCGAGGCCGTGGACGGGGTCGGCGTCGTCGACCCGGTCACCGGGGAGGTCGCCGCCGCCGGGCCGGCCGAGGAGCCCTTCCTCGGGGCGCCGCCCGACCTCGACGACGAGGATGCCTACCCCTCCGGACACGAGTCCGCGGAGGACTACGGGGGAGCGGGTCCGGAGGGACGCGACGGGGCCGAGGGCGGCGCGGACGCTGGCCCCGGGGAGCGGCTCATGTCCGCGTGAGCAGGCGGACGCGGGCAGGGGAGCCCCAACGGCTGGCCGGACGGGCTCCCCGCCGGCGGTGCCCGGATGTGTGATCATCCGCGCGAAGCACTAGATTTAAGGCCATGGCGGAATTCATCTACACCATGACCAAGGCCCGCAAAGCCGTAGGGGACAAGGTCATCCTCGACGACGTGAGCATGTCGTTCTTCCCCGGAGCCAAGATCGGCGTCGTGGGGCCGAACGGTGCCGGCAAGTCGACCATCCTCAAGATCATGGCGGGCCTCGATACCCCGTCGAACGGCGAGGCCCGGCTCTCCCCGGGCTACAGCGTCGGCATCCTCCTCCAGGAGCCGCCGCTGAACGAGGACAAGACGGTCCTCGGGAACGTGCAGGAGGGCGTCGGCGAGATCTACGGCAAGATCCAGCGCTTCAACCAGATCTCCGAGGAGATGGCGAACCCCGACGCCGACTACGACGCGCTGCTCGAGGAGATGGGCAAGCTCCAGGAGGCCATCGACGCCGCGGACGCCTGGGACCTCGACTCCCAGCTCGAACAGGCCATGGACGCCCTGCGGTGCCCGCCGCCGGACGCCGACGTGAAGGTCCTCTCGGGCGGTGAGCGCAGGCGCGTCGCGCTGTGCAAGCTTCTGCTGCAGAAGCCGGACCTCCTGCTGCTCGACGAGCCGACCAACCACCTCGACGCCGAGAGCGTCCTCTGGCTCGAGCAGCACCTCTCCGACTACCCCGGGGCCGTGCTCGCGGTGACCCACGACCGCTACTTCCTCGACCACGTCGCCCAGTGGATCTGCGAGGTGGACCGCGGCCGGCTCTACCCCTACGAGGGCAACTACTCGACCTACCTCGAGAAGAAGCGGGCCCGCCTCGAAGTCCAGGGCAAGAAGGACGCGAAGCTCGCCAAGCGCCTCTCCGAGGAGCTCGACTGGGTCCGGTCCAACGCGAAGGGCCGCCAGACGAAGTCCAAGGCCCGCCTCGCCCGCTACGAGGAGATGGCCGCCGAGGCCGAGCGCACGCGCAAGCTCGACTTCGAGGAGATCCAGATCCCGCCGGGCCCGCGTCTTGGCCAGCTCGTCATCGAGGCCAAGGACCTCAAGAAGGGCTTCGGGGACCGTGTGCTCATCGACGGGCTCTCGTTCTCCCTGCCGCGCAACGGCATCGTCGGCGTCATCGGACCCAACGGCGTCGGCAAGACCACGCTCTTCAAGACGCTGGTCGGCCTTGAGCCCCTCGACGGAGGCGAGCTCAAGATCGGCGATTCGGTCAAGATCTCCTACGTCGACCAGGGCCGCGGCGGCATCGACCCGAACAAGACCCTGTGGGAGGTCGTCTCCGACGGGCTAGACCACATCCAGGTCGGCCAGGTCGAGATGCCCTCGCGCGCCTACGTCTCCGCGTTCGGGTTCAAGGGTCCTGACCAGCAGAAGAAGGCCGGCGTGCTCTCCGGCGGAGAGCGCAACCGGCTCAACCTCGCGCTGACGCTCAAGCAGGGCGGAAACCTCCTCCTGCTCGACGAGCCCACGAACGACCTCGACGTCGAGACTCTCTCGAGCCTCGAGAACGCGCTGCTCGAGTTCCCCGGCTGCGCCGTCGTGGTCTCCCACGACCGCTGGTTCCTCGACCGCGTGGCCACCCACATCCTCGCCTACGAGGGCACGGACGAGGACGAGTCGAACTGGTACTGGTTCGAGGGCAACTTCGAGTCGTACGAGCAGAACAAGGTGGAGCGCCTCGGCCCCGACGCGGCCAAGCCCCACCGGGTCACCCACCGCAAGCTCACCCGCGACTGACGGCGGCCGCACTGGTCAGGGGAAGGGGCCGGCCGCAACGGCCGGCCCCTTCGTCTGCGCCAGGGCTTCTGTGCCAGGGCTTCGTGGCCCCTAGGCCGGGCCCTCCAGATAGGGCAGGCGGACCATGCCCTCCTGCGCAACGCTGGCCACATGGACCCCGCTGCGGCTGAACACCTTGCCGGCGCCCAGCCCGCGGGCGCCCTGGGCGCTGGGCGACTCCTGGACGTAGAGCAGCCACTCGTCCACCCGGACCGGGCGGTGCCACCACATGGCGTGGTCGAGGCTCGCGACGCTCATCCCGGGGGTGATCCATGAGAGGCCGTGGCGCCGCAGGACCGGCTCCAGCAGCGTGTAGTCGCTCGCGAACGCCAGTGCCGCGCGGTGGAGCATGCCGTCGTCGGGCATCGGCTCGATGGTCTTCATCCAGACCGCATTCCGGGCGACATGCGGGCCCGAGGTCGAGATGTAGATCGCCGGGTCCACGTGCCGGACGTCGAACGGGCGGTCGAAGGCCCAGTACTGCGCCACCGGGTGGTCGATCTCCCCCAGGAGGTCTGCAGTGCTCGGCAGCGACTCGGGGTCGGGGATCCCCTCGGGCATGGCCGACTGGTGCTCGACGCCCTCCGACTCCTCCTGGAACGAGGCGATCATCGACAGGATCGGGTTGCCGTCCTGGTAGGCGTGCACCTGCCGCGCCGAGAAGGAGCGCCCGTCCCGCAGGCGCTCGACCCCGAACGTGATGGACTTGTCCGCGTCGCCCGGGCGCAGGAAGTAGGCGTGCATCGAGTGGACGGGGCGATCCCCGGTGACCGTGCGCGACGCGGCCACCAGGCTCTGCGCGAGGACCTGTCCGCCGAAGACCCGGTGCCGCGGCTGCCGCTCGCTCGGGCCGACGAAGACGTCTTCGTCGGTGCGGGCACCTCCCAGATCGTCGAGGTCCAGAAGGGTCAGCAGGGTTCCGGTGGGCCCGGAACGGCGCGCGGGTGACGTCATGGCACGACATTAGACGCACCGGCCAGCCCGCTGCCAGCCAGCGGGGGCGGAGGGCCTCCTGCGCTGGTGCGAAGATGGGTCCATGCCCTCCGCCTACCGGTTCCCCCTCCAGCTGCGCTTCGGCGACGTCGACTCCTACGGCCACGTGAACAACGTGCGGTTCCTCCAGTTCCTCGAGGATGCCCGTGTCCACTGGCTCCGCGAGCCGCTCAGGAGTGCGGACCGCGAGGACGGCGCCCAGACGCTCGCGGACCTGGTGACGGCGGAGAACTTCACCCTGGTGGGCCGGCACGAGATCGAGTACCTCGCTCCGCTCATGTACCGCCGCGAGCCGGTGGCCGTGGACCTCTGGGTGACAAGGGTCGGCGGATCGAGCTTCGACCTCGGCTATGCCGTGGTCGATCCCGAGGACGGGGCCGTGTGCGCCAACTGCTCGACGTCGATGGTGCTCGTGAGCCGGTCGACCGGCCGGCCGGTGCGGCTGCCCGAGGCGATGCGCTCGGAATTCGCCCACTTCGCCGGCCCCGACGTGCCCTTCCGCCGCCGCCCGCCGCTTCCGGCCGAGGCGGGGCAGCCGTGAGGGCGGCGGGCCCGGACACGGTGCTGGACCTCGGGGATCCGCACGCGGTCGAGGACCTGCGGGTCTTCCTCTCCCGGGCGCGCGCCATCGAGGACGGCGCCGTACGGCTCCAGGCCGTTGGCAGCGTGCTGGCCGCCTACGTGCTCGTCATGGGCCCGCGGGCCCTCGGAGAGCCCGTCCCGACGGTCCTGGGGCTCCGGACTGCCGGCCTCGCCACGCCGGCCCAGGCCGACGTGACCGTGACGATGGCCTCGGTGTTCGACCGGCTCGCACGCCTCGGCGCCTCGGGGACCGAACTCGAGCTTCCGCCCGCGCAGACGCGCGCGCCCTGGGCCGCGGTCACGCCGCCGCGCGGGCCCTGGATCCCCGAGGGCGAGGTCGACGCAGAGGCAGTGCGGGCCGCCGCCGCGGCGGGCATCGCCGAGGTCGTCGGTGCCGTCCCGGACCAGCCTGGCGCGGCGGTGGTGCAGGGCGTGCGTGCAGCCGTGTGGGGACGGGACCTCGGGCCGTGCCCGGCCCTCCCGGCAGGGGCAGCCTTCGCGGCCCACATGCTCGGCTTCATCACGCCGGGGGAGGACCTGCAGCGGTTCTCCTGCGGTCCGTGGTCCCGGCTGTCCTCGAGCCGGGGACACGTGCTGTGCCGGCGCGCCCCCGTCCTGCAGGGCGGCTAGCCTCCGGGCGACGGGGATACCGCGGCGGGTCCGTCGGCGCGGGCGCCGCTCAGTCGTCGAAGGTGTTCACGAGCGAGTGCGCGGCCCGCTCGAGGTAGTCCCACAGCGTGGCCTCGTACACGGGGGCGAGGCCGAGCGCATCCACGCCCGCCCGCATGTGGTGGAGCCACCGGTCGCGCGCCTCGGGATTGACCTTGAACGGCACGTGCCGCATCCGCAGGCGCGGGTGCCCGCGCTCGGCGCTGTAGGTACCCGGCCCTCCCCAGTACTGCTCGAGGAACATGGTCAGGCGGCGCCGGGCCGGACCGAGGTCCTCTTCGGGATACATGGGGCGCAGGAGCGGATCCTCGGCCACGCCCTCGTAGAAGGTGTCCACCAGCTTGACGAACGTCTCGTGGCCGCCCACGAGGTCGTAGAAGGAGGCGCCCGCGCCCGAGCCGCGCAGGAGGTCCGGCTGGTTCCCGCGCGGTCCGCCCGGCACGCCCGGTGTTGTCATCTCACTCATGGGACCTCTGCCCTCCGTTGCCGTACTGTTCGCCCGCCGCCTGGCCGAGCGCGCCCTTGCCCTCGTGCGAGGGGTCCGTACCTCCCGCGGCGTGGCCCCCGCCGGTCGCGCCGGCGGTGCCGGTCGTGCCGGCCGTGGGGACGGATGCAGGGGCGTCCACGGCGGGCGGCAGGTAGGTGCCCTGGGACCGGTTGCCCAGGCGCAGGATCTCGCCATTGCGCAGGTACCAGATCGTGCCGTCCTCGGCCCGCACCCGCGTGATGCGCAGGCCCACCGACTCGACCGTGCCGGCCACCTCTCCCGCACCCGTCTCGATGAAGTCGCCGATCCCGTACTGGTCCTCGAGCGTGATGAAGATCCCTGCGAGGAAGTCGCGGATGAGCTGCTGGGCGCCGAAGCCGACGGCGACGCCGAGGATCCCGACGCTGGTCAGCACCGGGGCCAGATCGACACCGAGCGCCCGCAGGACGTACATGCCGACGATCGTGGTGATGACCACGGCGACGACCGAATTGAGGAGGGAGCCGATCGTCTGCGCGCGCTGCGCCCTGCGCTCCGAGTCGAGCGCCCTCAGCGCGGGAGCCGCCCACCGGAAGATGCGCCGCTGCGTGAGCGTCCTGCCGGCGAGGATGCGCTTGACGATCTGCCGGATCAGGTACGTCGCCACGAGCCAGACCACGAGGCCGATGCCGACGGCGATCGCGATCTGGAGGAGGGTCTGGTTGAACGTGGTCACGGCGCTGTCCAGCTGGGCCGCCGTGATCGGGACGGGGCTCGGGCTGTCGGTGGTCGGAGCCGGGGTCGGCGTCGGGGAGGGGCTGGACGCCGTGCGGGGCGTGAGGGCGAGCAGGATCGCGGACAGGCCGGAATGCACCGTCGGGGGCCTCCTTGTCTGGGGGATGGTGGCCCTTCCACCTTAACGACCCGCGGGCGTCAGGGTGCTACCCGCTCGTGCCTGACCGGGAAGTTCACCGAGCGCGCAATGAAGCACGTCGCGTGCGCGTCGTCATGCAGCCTGTCCGCGAGCGCGCGCTGCGACTCGTCGGCCAGCTCGACGCGCGGGCGCAGCGTCACCTCGGTGAACTCCCCGGACGCGCCGTGGACCTTCAGCGTGCCCGTCGCGGCGTCGGAGTAGCCCGTCACGACCACGCCGGCCCGCGCGGCCTCGAACAGGTAGCTGAGCATGTGGCACTGGGCCAGCGCGGCCAGCAGCAGCTGCTCCGGGTTGTACCGGTCGGCCGTGCCGCGGAACGCCGGGTCGGCGGTGCCCGGCAGGACGGGCAGGCCCGGCAGCGCGACGTCGTGCTCCCGCCCGAAGTCGCGCACGCCGGACGTGCCGGTGCCCCGGTTGCCCGTCCACGTCACGGACACGCTGTAGTGGTGCTCTCCGATCGCCATGGGAGGCAGGCTACCGGTCGGCGGCCTGGGCGCGCAGCGCCCGCGCCACCCCGTCGCGGTTCTCGAGGGTCATGCGGCGCAGGGCGGCCTGGTCCGCCCCGAGGGACGCGAGGAACCGATCGGTGCGCTCCAGCATTTCCTGGGTGGTCTGGCGGGCGGGGTAGAGCCCGACCACGACCTGCTGGGCCAGGGCGTGGGTGCGCTCGGCGACGATGCGGGGCACCGCCTCGAAGTACTTCTCGGCGAACGGGGCGAGCAGTGCCGTGTCGTGGGCGCGGGCGAAGCCGTTGATGGCAGCCTGCTGGATGGCGTTGGAGAGGGTCCCCTCCCCGACGATCGACTCCCACGCCTCGGCCTTGGCCTCCGGCGTGGGCAGCGCGGCCGTGGCGAGCGCCGCAGCGCACTGGCCCGTGGCGGTCGTGTCCCGCGTGAGCTCGTCCTCGATCCGGGCCCTGTCGATGCGGCCGCCGCACGCGAGCGAGGCCACGAGCTCCCAGCGGAGGTCCTGGTCGATCTCGAGCCCGGGCACCGCCGCCGACCCGTCGAGGAGGCCGGCCACAGCGTCCAGATGCTCCCCGGAGGAGGCGAGGGCCGCGAACGCCTTCACGAACTGCAGCTGCGAGTCCGACCCCGGCGCCGCATCGTGGACCAGGGCCCACAGCCGCTCTGCGGCGGTGCGCCTGGCGTCCGGCTGGGCGGCTGCGTCGACGTAGTAGTCGAGGGTGGTGGCGAGCTGGCGGAGGAGCGTCTGCACGACGGAGGCGTCTGCCTCGGAGCCGATGTTGCCCAGGACGAGGTCGACATAGGAACGGGCGGGGGTCTCGCCGTCCCGGGCCGCGTCCCAGGCGGAGCCCCAGACGAGGGCCCTGGGCAGGCTCTCCGCGATGTCCTTCAGGCACGAGGTCGCCGTGGACAGCGAGGCTGGGTCGAGGCGCACCTTCGCGTACGCGAGGTCGTCGTCGTTCAGCAGCACGAGGGCCGGACGGGCCCGCCCCACGAGCTCAGGGACCTCGGTGAGCTCCCCGTCCACGTCCAGCTCGGCGCGGTGCGTGCGCACCAGCGCGCCTGCGCCGTCGCGGTCGTAGAACCCGATCGCGAGGCGGTGGGGGCGGATCCGCGGGTAGTCGGGGACGGCACTCTGGCGGACGGCGAAGCGGAGGATGCGGCCGTCGTCGTCCGTCTCGATCTCGGGGGAGAGGGTGTTGACTCCTGCGGTCTCGAGCCACGCCCGGCCCCAGGCGGCCAGGTCGCGGCCGCTGGCCGCCTCGAGCTCGGCCATGAGGTCGGCGAGCACGGTGTTGCCCCAGGCATGCTTGGCGAAGTACCGGCGCACGCCCTCCATGAAGTGCTCCTGCCCCACCCAGGCCACGAGCTGCTTGAGCACCGAGGCGCCCTTCGCGTAGGTGATGCCGTCGAAGTTGACCTCGACGTCCGCCAGGTCGCTGATGTCCGCGAAGATCGGGTGGGTCGTGGGGAGCTGGTCCTGGCGGTATGCCCAGGACTTCTCGACCGAGGCGAAGGTGGTCCACGCGTGGCGGAAGGCGGTGCCCTCGGCGGCGGCGAGGTGCGACATGAACTCGGCGAAGGACTCGTTGAGCCAGAGGTCATCCCACCAGCGCATCGTCACGAGGTCGCCGAACCACATGTGCGCGAGCTCGTGCAGCACCGTGATGGCGCGCCGCTCGACGGTGGCCTGGGTGGGCTTCGAGCGGAACACGTAGCTCTCGAGGATCGTCACCGCGCCGGCGTTCTCCATCGCCCCCGCGTTGAACTCCGGGACGAAGAGCTGGTCGTACTTCTCGAACGGGTACTCGCACCCGAACTCGCGCTCGTAGAACGCGAAGCCCTCCTTGGTCAGGGCGAAGATGTTCTCCGCGTCGAGGTACTGCATGAGCGACTTCCGCGCGAAGATCCCGAGCGGGATGGTCCGGCCCTCGGAGTTCACGAGCTCGTCCGCGACCTTCTGGTACGGGCCGGCGATGAGCGCCGTGATGTAGCTGGAGATCCGCGGGGTCGGGGCGAAGTCCCACACCGAGCGGGCGTCCTGGACGGGCACGCGCACCGGCTCCGGGGTGGGCGAATTGGAGACGACCTCCCAGTGCGACGGAGCCGTGACCGTGAAGCGGAAGGAGGCCTTGAGGTCGGGCTGCTCGAAGACGGCGAACATGCGGCGCGAGTCGGGGACCTCGAACTGGGTGTACAGGTAGGCCTCCCCGTCCACGGGATCGACGAAGCGGTGCAGGCCCTCGCCGGTGTTCATGTAGGGGGCGTCGGCGTCGACCACGAGGACGTTCTCGGCGGCGAGGGACGGCAGCTGGATGCGGACGCCGTCGCTGGCCTCCTCGACGTCCAGCTCGACGCCGTTGAGCGTCACCGAGCGGACCGTGTCGGTGATGGCGTCGATGAACGACGAGGCGCCCTCAGCGGCGCTGAAGCGCACCGTGGTCCGGGAGCTGAAGACCCTCTCCCCGCGGGTGAGGTCGAGCTCGACGTGGTAGTCCTCGACGTGCCGGATGCACTCAGCCCTCTCGACGGCTTCCGAGCGGGTGAGATTCGTCCCTGGCATGTGCCCTCCAAGCATGTGCGCCACGATGGCCCGCGTGGTGCGGGTCACTTTTGAAGGCATTGTTTCATGGTGCGCCGCAGCATGCCAGCGCCTTCCTGGGGCGCCCCCCGAGCGGCAGTGCGGGTGCAGTAGCGTTGGAGCATGGCGGGATCTGCGGAGGCGAGGTGGGACCGGAAGGCGCTCCGCTTCGCGATCGGCTACCCCGTGCTCCTCGCACTGGGCTTCGGGCTGGCCTCGCTCTCCTTCCACGGACGGGTCCCCGACCCGGTGGCATGGCAGTGGGACGCGGGCGGGGGCCGGGCTTTCATCCCCTTCACCGCCTACCTCCTCGGAGGCGCAGTGCTGGTCGCTGTCGTCGGAGCCCTCCTCTGCCTGCAGGCCGCGCTCCTGACCCGCCCGCCCATCTCCCGCCGGATCTTCATGGCCGGCGGCGTCGGGATGTCGATGTTCCTCACCACGGTCCTCGCCGCCGGGCTCATCGGCCAGGACGGCGTCCCGGCCCGGGACTCGCATCCGGATCCGATCGTGCTCGCGATGGGGTCCGGGGCCACCGTCGCATTCACGGTCGTGATGCTGCTGTCCTTCAAGCCCGAGGAGCAGTGGAGCCCGAAGGACGAGGCCGCGCTGCTCGACGAGCTCGAGCCGGAGCGTGCCGCCTCGACCTTCACCTATTGGGCGCACGCCCGGTCCTCGGTGTTCGTCATGCTCAGCATTATCGGCGTCTCGGTCTCCCTCCTGCTGCTCGTCCTCTCGTGGTGGATCTCGCTGGTCCTCACCGCGGCGGCGCTTCTCACGGCCGCCTCGCTCGTTGCCCGCGTGCGGGTGAGCCCGGAGTCCGTGGGGGTCTTCCTCGCCGGGGTCGTCCCGGTCCTCAGGTTCGATCCGGAGCGGGTGCTGCGGGCCGGGTTCGAGACGGTCCGCGCCCGGGACTTCGGGGGATGGGGGTACCGCCGCCGGGGCCAGACCCTGTCCGTCCTCGTGGCGAGCGGGGAAGCCGTCACGGTGGTCCTCGACGACGGCCGCCGGGCCACGTTCTCCGGGCGCGACGGCGACACCGCCCGCCGCGTCGTGGACGTGCTGCGGACTGCCTCGGGCGCGTAGTCTTGACCTCGCCCCCCCGCGAGGTCCCGGAAGGCACCGGGGAACGGCCTACGCGCCGGCGGCGGGGCGAGAGAATCCGAGGAGAGGAACCCCGTGCCGAAGCCGCGCGTCCACATTGCCACCGACCATGCCGGCATGGAGCTTTCCGCCCACCTGGTGTCCCATCTGCGGGGCCGGGGCTTCGAGGTCGTGGACCACGGACCCGCCGAGTACGACCCGCTCGACGACTATCCCGCCTTCTGCATCAAGGCCGCGCTCGCCGTCGTCGCCGACCAGGAGGCCGGGACGCCGGCGCTGGGCATCGTCCTGGGCGGCTCGGGCAACGGCGAGCAGATCGCGGCCAACAAGGTCAGGGGGATCCGCGCGGCCCTGGCCTGGAACCTCGACACCGCCCGCCTCGCCCGTGAGCACAACGACGCCAACGTCGTCGCCGTCGGCGGCCGCCAGCACAGCGTCGACGAGGCGACGACCCTCATCGAGGCGTTCCTCGCCGAGCCGTTCAGCCACGACGAGCGCCACGTCCGCCGGATCGGCAAGATCGCCGCGTACGAGGCCTCCGGCGAGATCGTCGAGTAGCCCGCAGGCGCCGGCGACCGTGCCCGAGGGACACTCCATCCACCGTCTTGCCCGCCAGTTCGGCGACGTCTTCGTCGGCCGGCGGCTCGCTGTCTCGAGCCCGCAGGGCCGCTTCGCCCAGGGGGCCGCGCTCCTGGACGGGCGCGTCCTGGAGGCCGCCTCGGCCCACGGCAAGCAGCTCTTCCTCCGGTTCGGAGGCGGACTCGTGCTGCGCGTGCACCTGGGCCTCTACGGGGCCTGGGAGTTCGGCGGCGACGCGACGTTCCGGGGCGCCTCGAGCATCGGCGCGCCCCGGCGGATGGGGGAGCGCGAGCTGGCGGACGACGGCGCACGGCAGCCGAGTGCCGCGCCTCCCCCTCCGCGCGGCGCGGTCAGGGCGCGCCTCGTGTCCGAGAACGGCTGGGCGGACCTGCGCGGTGCGAGCGCCTGCGTAGTCGAGACCGCCGACGAGGCCGCCGCGGTCCGCGCCCGCCTCGGTCCCGACCCGCTCGCCCGTGCCGCGGCGGGGGAGCGGCAGGTGTCAGACGGTGCGGACGCAACGGAATTCGCCCGGCGCCTCACGCGGCGCCGCACTCCCGTGGCCCGGCTGCTCATGGATCAGGAGGTCGTCGCCGGCATTGGGAACGTCTACCGCGCCGAGCTGCTCTTCCGCGCGCGGCTCGACCCGTTCACGCCCGGCACGGCCCTCGGCACGGAGCGTGCGCTCTCCCTGTGGGAGGATGCCGCGGCGGCGATGGCCGAGGGCGTCCGCGACGGCAGGATCGTCACCACCGGCCCCCCGTTCTGGACCGGGGGGCCCGGGTCGCTTCCCGGCCCGGAGGACGCCCACTACGTCTACCGGCGGCACGGGATGCCGTGCCGCGTGTGCGGCACCGCGGTGACCATGGCCGCGGAGGCCGGGCGCAAGCTCTACTGGTGCACCGCCTGCCAGGCCCCGGACGGGACCCGCGGCGCAATTTGACACCCGCGGGCCCGGTTCGCTTTAGTTGGAGGGCCCCGGGGGCGTAGCTCAATGGTAGAGCGCCAGTCTTCCAAACTGGATACGCGGGTTCGATTCCCGTCGCCCCCTCGCCTGTACCGGGCCCTTCCTGTCACGGAGGGGCCCGTTTCCGTGCCCCGGGGCTGATGTGCATTGGTTTGTCGCAGGCCTGTATCGTGGTCTGTGCACTAGACCGGGGTGTAGCTCAGCTTGGCTAGAGCGCCTGCTTTGGGAGCAGGAAGTCGCAGGTTCAAATCCTGTCACCCCGACAGTCGCGTCCTGAGGCATCACGCCCAGGGCGGCACCCATGATCCGACCATCCAGGAGAGCCACGCTGTGAAGAGCGCTGCCGAGAACCTCAGCCCCACGCGGGTCAAGCTCAACGTCGAGGTGACCCTCGACGAGCTGAAGCCCAACATCGATGCCGCCTACAAGTCCGTCGCCGAGCAGATCCAGGTGCCGGGCTTCCGCAAGGGCAAGGTCCCGGCCCGCCTCGTCGACCAGCGCGTCGGCCGCGGCTACGTGCTCGAGACCGCCATCAACGAGGGCCTCAACGACTGGTACCAGCAGGCCGTGGCCGAGACGGGCATCCGCCCGCTCTCCCGCCCTGAGGTCGAGATCACCGAGGTTCCGGACCCCGCCGCCACCGAGGGCGAGCTCAAGTTCGCCGTCGAGGTCGACGTGCGCCCCGAGATCGAGCTCCCCGACTACGAGGGCCTCAAGGTCGACGTCGCAGCCGCCGAGACGAGCGACGACGACGTCCAGACCGCCCTCGACGAGCTCCGCGGGCGCTTCGGCACCCTCAAGCCGGTGGACCGCCCCGCGCAGGGCGATGACTTCCTGACGATCGACATCTCCGCGACGGTCGACGGCGAGCAGGTCGACTCCGCTGCGGGCCTGTCCTACCAGGTCGGCTCCGGGACCATGCTCGAGGGCCTGGACGAGGCCGTGACCGGCCTGTCCGAGGGCGAAGAGGCCGTCTTCGAGACCAAGCTCGCCGGTGGTGAGCACGCGGGCGAGACCGCCTCCGTGACCGTCAAGGTCACGGCGGTGAAGGAGCGCGAGCTCCCCGAGGCCGACGACGACTTCGCCCAGCTCGCCTCCGAGTTCGACACGATCGAGGAGCTCCGCGCCGACCTCGTCAAGCAGGCCGCCCAGTCGAAGGTCGTCGCCCAGGGCGTCGAGGCCCGCGACAAGGTCCTCGACAAGCTGGTCGAGCTGGTCGAGGTCCCGGTTCCCGAGAGCGTCGTGGCCGAGCAGGTCGAGGCCCACTTCAACCCGGCCAACGGGGGCCACGCGGCGGACGAGGACCACGACACCGACGAGCACCGCGCCGAGGTCAAGGCCAACACGGAGCGCGCCTTCAAGAATGAGGTCATCCTCGACGCGATCGCCGACAAGGAGGAGATCGGCGTCTCGCAGGGCGAGCTCATCGAGTACCTCGTCACCACGGCCAGCCAGTACGGCATGGACCCGAACCAGTTCGCCCAGATCATGGACCAGTCCGGCCAGGTCCCGATGATGGTCGGCGAGGTCCGCCGCCGCAAGGCGCTCGCCGCCGTGCTCGGCAAGGCTGAGGTGACCGACTCCGAGGGCAACGCGATCGACCTCAGCGAGTTCGTCCGTCCGCTCGACGAGGAGGAGGCTCCGGAGGCCTCCGAGGCGACCGAGGCGACGCCGAGCGACGATCCCGCCGCCGCCACGTTCTGACGCCCCTCCCGGCCCGGCGTCTCCCGCCCGGGCCGAGCGGCACACGCGAGGCCGCCGTCCGCCGTCCCTGAAGGGGCGGGGGCGGCGGCCTCCGTCGTCCCCGCCCTGAGGCGCATGCGCTGGGAGCGAACAGCGCGCAGGGCCGGAACAATGCGCCCCTGAAAACGGCTAATGTCCCTGTAGAACGAACCATGCCCAGTGCATCAGATCGAGAGGTATCGCACCATGCAGCAGGAGAAGTCGCCGAGCATGGCTGAGCCGGTCCAGGGGTCCGGCGGCCAGGACTACATCTACCAGCGGCTCCTCAAGGAGCGGATCATCTGGCTCGGATCGGAGGTGCGCGACGACAACGCGAACGCGATCTGCTCGCAGCTGCTCCTTCTCTCGGCCGAGGATCCCGAGAAGGACATCTACCTCTACATCAACTCGCCCGGCGGGTCCGTCACGGCCGGCATGGCCATCTACGACACGATGCAGTACATCTCGAACGACGTCGTGACGGTGGCGACGGGCCTTGCCGCCTCCATGGGGCAGTTCCTGCTCTCGTCCGGCACGAAGGGCAAGCGCTACGCGACCCCGCACGCCCGCATCCTGATGCACCAGCCGTCGGGCGGCATCGGGGGCACGGCGTCGGACATCAAGATCCAGGCAGAGCTGATCCTGCACATGAAGCAGGTCATGGCCGAGCTCACCGCCGAGCAGACCGGGCAGCCCGTCGAGCGGATCCTCAAGGACAACGACCGCGACAAGTGGTTCACCGCCCAGGAGGCCCTCGAGTACGGCTTCTTCGACAAGATCGCCGAGCGCGCGGGCCACGTGTCCGGCGGCGGCGGGACCGACAAGTAGGACGCCCGGAAGGACTAGGAGCAACACGATGAACTACAACATGGGCGTCAACCCCGCGAACCTCCCCACGAGCCGCTACGTGCTCCCGCAGTTCGAGGAGCGCACCCCGTACGGCTTCAAGCGCCAGGACCCGTACACCAAGCTCTTCGAGGACCGCATCATCTTCATGGGCGTCCAGGTCGACGACGCCTCGGCGGACGATGTCATGGCGCAGCTGCTCGTCCTCGAGGCCAACGACCCGGACCGCGACATCACGATGTACATCAACTCACCGGGCGGATCGTTCACGGCCATGACCGCGATCTACGACACGATGCAGTTCATCCGTCCGGAGATCCAGACGGTCTGCCTCGGCATGGCGGCCTCGGCCGCCGCGGTGATCCTCGCAGCAGGGACGCCGGGCAAGCGGCTCGCACTGCCCAACTCCACGGTCATGATCCACCAGCCCTCGCTCGCCGGCGGCTCCGGCGGCCAGGCGACCGACCTCGAGATCCAGGCGCGCGAGGTGCTGCGCATGCGGGAGTGGCTCGAGCACACGTGGGCCAAGCACACGAACAAGACCCCGGATGACATCAGCCGGGACATCGAGCGCGACCTCTTCCTCACCGCGAGCGAGGCCAAGGACTACGGGCTCGTGGACGAGGTCCTCGAATCCCGCAAGATCCGCCCGAGCGCCATCACCCGCTGACGCCGGCCGCGCCGTCGGCCCGGCGCCGGTGCCCGGAACGCGGGCACCGGCGCCGGACCGGGCGTGGCTTCGGGTGCCGTGTCCTACGACGGCTGTCGGCGCGGTGGCCTACAGTGGGATGGTCAGACTTCTTCAGGAAGGGAATCGACGAATGGCGCGCATTGGTGAGAGCGCAGACCTGCTGAAGTGCTCCTTCTGCGGCAAGAGCCAGAAGCAGGTCCGGAAGCTCATTGCGGGCCCCGGCGTCTACATCTGCGACGAGTGCATCGAGCTGTGCAACGAGATCATCGAGGAGGAGCTCGCCGAAGTCTCAGACCTCGGCTCGTTCGAGCTCCCCAAGCCGCGCGAGATCTTCGACTTCCTCCAGGAATACGTCATCGGCCAGGAGCCGGCCAAGCGGGCCCTCGCGGTGGCGGTCTACAACCACTACAAGCGCATCCAGTCGGGGCACGCCAGCAAGGGCGGATCGCTCGCCGACGCGCACGACGACGTCGAGATCGCCAAGTCCAACATCCTCCTCATCGGGCCCACGGGCTGCGGCAAGACCTATCTGGCCCAGACCCTGGCGCGCCGGCTCAACGTGCCGTTCGCGGTCGCGGACGCCACGGCCCTGACCGAGGCCGGCTACGTCGGCGAGGACGTCGAGAACATCCTGCTCAAGCTCATCCAGGCGGCGGACTACGACGTCAAGAAGGCCGAGCAGGGCATCATCTACATCGACGAAATCGACAAGATCTCCCGCAAGAGCGAGAATCCGTCGATCACGCGCGACGTGTCCGGGGAAGGCGTGCAGCAGGCCCTGCTGAAGATCCTTGAGGGCACGGTAGCGTCGGTGCCGCCGCAGGGCGGCCGCAAGCACCCGCATCAGGAATTCATCCAGATCGACACCACGAACGTCCTGTTCATCGTCGCGGGGGCCTTCGCCGGCCTCGAGGAGATCATCGGGCAGCGTGCCGGCAAGAAGGGCATCGGCTTCGGCGCCCCGCTCAGCGCGCTGACGAGCAAGGAGAGCTCCTACGCCGACGTCATGCCGGAGGACCTGCTCAAGTTCGGCCTCATCCCGGAGTTCATCGGCCGCCTCCCCGTGATCACCACGGTCGAGAACCTCGACCGGCCGGCGCTCATGCAGATCCTCACGGTCCCGAAGAACGCGCTCGTGAAGCAGTACGAGAAGATGTTCCAGCTCGACGGCGTCGACCTCCACTTCGAAGAGGGGGCCCTCGAGGCCATCGCAGACCTCGCCCTCGAGCGCGGCACCGGTGCCCGCGGACTGCGCGCCATCATGGAAGAGGTGCTGCTCCCGGTGATGTTCGACCTCCCGAGCCGTGACGACATCGCCGGCGTGGTCATCAGCCGCGGGGTCGTCGCCGGATCCGAGGAGCCGGGCCTCATCCCGCACAGCGTCGTCGCCAAGCGCCGCAACAAGTCAGCCTGATGTCGGCGCGGCCTGACCACTCCAAGGAGCTGCCATGTCCACCCCTGCTTCGTCCGCGCAGCGCGCCGACTTCTGGTTCGACCCCGCCTGCCCCTTCGCCTGGGTGACCTCCCGCTGGATCGAGGAGGTGGAGAAGGTCCGGGACATCGAGACCCGGTGGCACGTGATGAGCCTGTCCGTGCTCAACGAGGGCCGCGAGCTCGAGCACGACTACCAGCGCGCCATGGATGAGAACTGGGGCCCGGTGCGCGTGATCGTCGCGGCCGCCGAGCTCCACGGCTCAGAGCACATCAAGCCGCTCTACGACTCCATGGGGACCCTCATCCACCACGAGAAGGTCACCGACCGCGGCGAGGTCATCCGGCGTGCGCTCGAGGAGGTCGGCCTGCCGGCCGAGCTCGCCCAGTACGCCGACTCCGACGAGTTCGACCGCCAGCTGCGGGCCAGCCACCGCGAGGGCATCGAGAAGGTCGGGCAGGACGTCGGGACCCCCGTCGTCGCCATCAACGGCACGGCCTTCTTCGGCCCGGTCATCACCCGCGTGCCGCGGGGTGAGGAAGCCGGTGCCCTCTGGGACGCAGCCGTCGGGCTCGCGGCCTTCCCGCACTTCTTCGAGCTCAAGCGCACCCGCACCGAGCAGCCCTCGGCGCGCTGAGCGCAGCGGCCCGCTCCGCGGAACTACCGTGGTGTAGTTAGGGGAAGACCCTTGAAAGCGGGTGTGGCCGAGGCCACAATGGAAGCACCCCATCGGAGACGATGAGGACGTGGAAACCGAAGATCCAGTGACAGCCGATTCGGCGCAGCCTCAGGCAAAGCCATCGACTGGCCGCCAGTGACGGGACGGCAAGACCTGGATGCCGAGGAGTCCACCAGACTGCGAGAACGTCACCGAGCAGCCGAAAAGTCGAAGCCCCACCAACGCGACAACGCTGATGGGGCTTCCCCTTTGCCCGCGGGCGCCCGGCTAGGCGTCCGCGAGCTGGACCTCGTTCACGCTCACCTCGCCCGAGCCGTCCCGCAGCTCGATCGAGCGCGCGTTCGCCGCGGCGCGGAGGTCTCCGAGGCCGGCCTCGAGCTGCGGGAGCAGCTCGGCGGGGGCGGAGACGACGGCGGAGAGCACCTCGGTGCGCTGCTTGACCTTCGCCTCGGACTTGGCCTTGCGGATGCCCGAGAGCGCCAGGCCCACCGTGGGCAGCATCCCCCGGTCGCCGTCGGCGACGGGGACGGGGGCAGGCCACGGGGCGCGGTGGACCGAGCCCGCGCGCCACCAGCTCCACACCTCGTCCGTCGCGAACGGCAGCACCGGCGCGAACAGGCGCAGCACGGCGTCGAGCGTCGTCGCGAGGGCGGCAAGAACGGACGCCTTCTGCTCCTCACCCTGGGCGCCGTAGGCACGGTCCTTGATGAGCTCGACGTAGTCGTCCGTGAACTGCCAGAAGAACGATTCCGTCAGCTGGAGCGCCTTGGCCGGGTCGTACGCTGCGAAGGCGGCGCCGGCCTGCCCGACAACGTCCGCGAGCTGGGCGAGGAGCGCACGGTCGAGCGGGTTGACGAGCACGGGGTCCGAACCGTCGGTAAGGACGTCCGCCTCCGTCGCGCCGAGGCCGAGGACGAACTTGGAGGCGTTCAGGACCTTGATCGCGAGGCGCCGGCCGATCTTCATCTGGGCGACCTCGAACGCCGTGTCCGCGCCCAGCTTGGCGGAGGCCGCCCAGTAGCGCACGGCATCCGCACCGTATTCCTCGAGGATGTCGGTCGGGACGACGACGTTGCCCTTCGACTTGGACATCTTCTTCCGGTCGGGGTCGAGGACCCATCCCGAGATCGCGGCATGCTTCCACGGCAGCGAGCCATGGAGCTCCTGGGCGCGCACCACGGTCGAGAAGAGCCAGGTGCGGATGATCTCGTGGGCCTGCGGCCGCACGTCGAAGGGGAAGACGTTGGCGAAGAAGGCCTCGTCCCGGCTCCATCGGCCCACGATCTGCGGCGTGAGCGAGGAGGTGGCCCACGTGTCGAGCACGTCTGGGTCACCCGTGAAGCCGCCGGGGACGTCGCGCTGGTCCTCGGTGAAGCCGGGGGCGGGCTCGGCCACCGGGTCAACGGGCAGCGATGCCTCGTCCGGCACGATCGGGGCCGTGTAGTCGGGGTTGCCCTCGGCGTCGAGCCGGTACCAGACCGGGATCGGGACCCCGAAGAAGCGCTGGCGCGAGACGAGCCAGTCGCCGTTGAGGCCCTCGACCCAGTTCTCGTAGCGCGCCCGCATGAAGGCCGGGTGCCACTCGAGCTCGCGGCCGCGCTGCACGAACGTCGCACGGCGCTCCTCGTCGCGCCCGCCGTTGCGGATGTACCACTGGCGCGAGGTCACGACCTCGAGCGGCTTGTCGCCCTTCTCGTAGAAGTTCACCGGGTGGAGGATCTTCTTCGGCTCCCCGTCGAGCAGGCCCTGCTCGGCGAGCATCTCGACGACGGCCTCCTTGGCCGAGAAGGCGGTCTTGCCCGCGATCCGGGCGTAGGCGGCGCGGCCGTCCTCGTCCGTGATCCACTCCGGGGTTTCGGCGGCGAGGCGGCCGTCGCGGCCGATGATCGGGCGGGTCGGCAGCTGCAGCTCGCGCCACCAGGTGACGTCGGTCAGGTCGCCGAAGGTGCAGACCATCGCGATGCCCGATCCCTTGTCCGGCTTGGCGAGCGGGTGGGCCCTGACCTCGACCTCCACGCCGAACAGCGGCGAGACCACGCTGGTGCCGAAGAGGTGCTGGTAGCGCTCGTCGTCGGGGTGGGCCACGAGGGCGGCGCAGGCGGCCAGCAGCTCGGGCCGGGTGGTCTCGATGTGCACCGCCTCGCCGTCGGGCGCGGTGAACGCGTACCGGTAGTAGGCGCCGGGAACCTCGCGGTCCTCGAGCTCAGCCTGGGCGACCGCGGTGCGGAAGGTGACGTCCCAGAGCGTCGGGGCCTCGGCGAGGTAGGCGTCGCCGGCGGCGAAGTTCCGCAGGAACGCGCGCTGGGACACGGCCCGGGACGTGTCATCGATCGTGCGGTACGTCAGGCCCCAGTCGACCGAGAGCCCGAGTGTCTTGAACAGGTGCTCGAAGACCTTCTCGTCCTCGACCGCGAGCTCCTCGCAGAGCTCGATGAAGTTCTTCCGGGAGACGACGTCGAAATCGCGCTGGTTCTTGGCCGGCTGCGCCGGCGGCCGGTAGTCCGCGTCGTACGGGATGGCCGGGTCGCAGCGGACGCCGTAGTAGTTCTGGACGCGCCGCTCGGTCGGCAGGCCGTTGTCGTCCCAGCCCATGGGGTAGAAGACGTTCTTGCCCGTCATGCGCTGGTAGCGCGCGAGCAGGTCGGTCTGCGTGAAGGAGAACATGTGTCCGACGTGCAGGGACCCGGACGCCGTGGGCGGGGGCGTGTCGATCGAGTAGACGGCCTCGCGGGTCGTGTCGGGGTCGAACCGGTAGGTCCCCTCAGCGAGCCAGCGCTCGGTGAGCTTGGCCTCGAGCCCCTCGAGGGCGGGCTTGTCCGGGACGTTCGTCGGATTCGTCGGGGTGCGGTCGGGCGTGTCTGTACCCGTGATGGCTGCTTCAGGCATGCCATCGATTCTTCCATGCTTTCTGCTGCACGTGGCCGACCGTGGCCCTGCGGCGTGGGCGGTCCTAGCATGGCGGCATGGGCAGCGTGCGGATCCGCAGGGTGTACGAGCCGTCTCCCGACGGGACCTTCCGCATCCTCGTGGACCGGATCTGGCCCCGGGGGCTGAGCAAGGACAGGGCCGCGGTGGACCTCTGGCTCAAGGAGGTCGGGCCCTCCGACGGGCTCCGCACGTGGTTCGGCCATGACCCGGCCCGCTTCGAGGAATTCGCGCGCAAGTACCGCCAGGAGCTCGACGGTGCCGAGGCCTTCGCCGAACTCGAGGCGGCGGTGCGGGACCACGGCAGCGTGGACCTCGTGTACTCGGCCAGGGACACCGAGCACAACCAGGCGGTGGTCCTCGCGGACCTGCTCGGGGCACGCTGAACGGCCGAGCGGGGGAGCGCGGTAGGTTGGGCGCATGACGACGACTGTGCCCCAGACTGACCAGCGCTCCGCGATCGTGACCGGAGCGAGCACCGGGATCGGAGAGGCCACCGTGCGGGCCCTCGCCGCGGACGGCTGGCGGGTGTTCGCCGTGGCGCGGCGGGCAGAGCGGCTCGAGAGCCTCGCCGCCGAGACCGGGGCGATCGCCGTCCCGGCCGACATCTCAGAGGACGACGACGTCGCGCGCCTCGTCGCCGCCGTCGTCGACGCAGGCGGGGCGGACACGCTGGTGAACATCGCCGGTGGTGCCCGGGGCACGGACTGGGTCGCGGAGGCCAAGACCGAGGACTGGGAGTGGATGCTGCGGTCCAACGTCCTGGGCACGATGAAGATCACCCGGGCCTTCCTTCCGATGCTCCGCGCGAACGGCCACGGCACGGTGCTCAACCTCACCTCGGTGGCCGCCCTGGTCTCGTACGAGGGCGGGGGCGGCTACAACGCCGCGAAGGCCGCCGAGCGGGCCATGACGCGGGCCCTGCGCCTTGAGGAGGCCGAGCACAATGTGCGGGTCGTCGAGGTGCTCCCGGGGCTGGTGAAGACGGAGGAATTCTCCCTGCGCCGGCTCGGCGGCAACGCCGAGGCGGCCGAGAAGGTCTACGAGGGCGTCGAGGAGCCGCTCACCGCGGAGGACGTGGCCGACGTCGTCCGCTATGCGGTGACCGTCCCGCACCACATCAACCTCGACGAGATCGTGGTCCGGCCGGTCGCCCAGGCCGCTGCCCACAAGCTCATCCGCAGGCGCGCCTAGGGCCGGCGGGGCCGGCTCACGCGCCCGCGGCCCACGCGAGGAGGGCTGGGACCGTGCGCGCCGCTCCCCGGACATGGGCGCGGGACTGCGCGCTGACCGGGACGGCGCACGGCAGGAAGGCAACGACCTCGAACCCCCGGTCGCACAGCCCGGCGCGCAGCCACCCGCCCGCGTGGTGGGCGTGCGATGCCATCGAGGCGATGCCGCGGCCCGGCCGGAGCATCTGGCCGAGGGCCGTCTCCCCGGGCACGTTGAGCATCCGCAGCCGGAGGCCCTCGGGCTGCCAGGCGACCTCGAGGCGAACCGGCCGGGACGCGTCGGCGTGCCGTGCGGCGTTCTCCAGGGCGGTGCGCAGGATGGCGGTGGCGGCCGAGCGGGTGGAGCGCGGCACGTGCTGACGGCGCCCGGTGTGCGCGACCTCGAGCCGGAGCCCGTCGGCGGCGGCCGCGGCGACCCACTCGGGCGCCGAGACGAGGGTCGGCAGCGGCAGTGCTGGGGTGGTGCGCATCCTGGACTCCTTGGTGAGCGCGCTGGTGACGGCTCCATTGTGCGCGGCCTCGGCCATTTATTCCAGTCGTTGGAGATATTTTCTGCTTTCGACAGGCCCGAGCCCGAGTGCTTAGACTTGCAGCACCAGCGTCGACCCGGCCATCACCGGCGAGCTTCCGGAAGAACAGCGCCGCCCGCGCCAGCGGGAACGCCCAGTAGAACCGGACGGGCAGGCCCGTCACAGCCGTCAATGAGAGGCCCGCGCCGGTCGGCGCAGGCAAGTGAGGTGGTACCGCGGCCCCGTCCGGCAGATCCGGGTGGACGCCGTCCTCGCATCCAGCAGCACGAAGCGAGCCAGGATCCCAGTGAGCGTGTACCCCAAGGCCTCTGCAGCAGCCGCCCAGGACGCGGCGACGAACCATTCCGTGCGCTTCCCGGAGCTGGAGGAGCGCATCCTCGCGTACTGGGACGAGGACGGCACCTTCCAGGCGTCGGTCGACGGCCGGGACGCCGGGCGCGAGGGCGCCAACGAGTTCGTCTTCTACGACGGGCCGCCCTTCGCCAACGGCCTTCCGCACTACGGCCACCTGCTCACCGGCTACGCCAAGGACCTCGTGGCCCGGTACCAGACGCTGCGCGGGAAGCGGGTCGAGCGGCGGTTCGGCTGGGACACCCACGGCCTCCCCGCTGAGCTCGAGGCCATGAAGCAGCTCGGCATGAACCAGAAGTCGGACATCGACGCCATGGGCGTCGACAAGTTCAACGACGCCTGCCGCGCCTCCGTGCTGAAGTACACCCACGAGTGGGAGGCCTACGTCAAGCGGCAGGCCCGCTGGGTGGACTTCGAGAACGACTACAAGACCCTCAACGTCGAGTACATGGAGTCCGTGATCTGGGCGTTCAAGACGCTCCACGAGAAGGGGCTCACGTACAGCGGCTACCGCGTCCTGCCGTACTGCTGGAACGACGAGACGCCGCTGTCCAACCACGAGCTCCGCATGGACGACGACGTCTACAAGGACCGCCAGGACCAGACCGTCACCGTCACCTTCCCGCTGCTCGCGGGCGACTCCGAGATCTCCCGGCAGCTCGAGGGCGTCCAGGCCCTCGCCTGGACCACCACACCGTGGACGCTGCCCACCAACGAGGCCCTCGCCGTCGGGCCCGAGGTGCGCTATGCCGTCGTGCCCGCCGGTCCCCACGGCGTGAAGGCGACCGGCGTCTCGCTGTTCGCCGCCGGCACCCGCTTCCTGCTCGCCGAGGACCTCCTCGCGTCCTACGCCAAGGACCTCGGGTACGACCAGCCCGAGGATGCGGCCGCGGCCGTGGAGCGCACCTACCTGGGCACCGAGCTCGAGGGACTGCGCTACGAGCCGCTCTGGGACTACTTCACCGACGCCGAGGTCTACGGCACGGGCAAGGCCTGGCGCATCCTCGTCGCCGACTACGTCACCACGACCGACGGCACCGGCATCGTCCACCAGGCCCCGGCCTACGGCGAGGACGACCAGCGCGTCTGCGAGGCGGCCGGCATCCCGGTGATCCTCTCCGTCGACGACGGCGCCAAGTTCCTCCCGCTGTTCGGCTCCCGCGAGGACGCGCCGCTGAAGGAGATCGTGGGCCTGCAGGTCTTCGAGGCCAACAAGCCCATCACCCGGGTCCTGCGCGAGCAGGGCCGCCTCCTCAAGCAGGCCAGCTACGTCCACAGCTACCCGCACTGCTGGCGCTGCCGCAACCCCCTGATCTACCGCGCCGTCTCGAGCTGGTTCGTCGAGGTGACCAAGATCAAGGACCGCATGCTCGAGCTCAACGAGCAGATCACGTGGATCCCGGGCAACGTCAAGCACGGCCAGTTCGGCAAGTGGCTCGAGAACGCGCGAGACTGGTCGATCAGCCGCAACCGCTACTGGGGCTCGCCCATCCCGGTCTGGGTCTCGGACAACCCCGAGTACCCGCGCACCGACGTCTACGGCTCGCTCGCCGAGCTCGAGGCCGACTTCGGCCGGCTCCCGCTCAATCACGAGGGCAAGCCGGACCTGCACCGGCCCTTCATCGACGAGCTCACCCGGCCCAACCCCGACGACCCCACGGGCCGGTCCACGATGCGCCGCGTCCCGGACGTCCTGGACGTCTGGTTCGACTCGGGCTCGATGCCCTACGCCCAGGTGCACTACCCCTACGAGAACCAGGAATGGTTCGAGACGCACAACCCCGGCGACTTCATCGTCGAGTACATCGGCCAGACCCGCGGCTGGTTCTACACGCTGCACATCCTCGCGACGGCGCTGTTCGACCGCCCCGCGTTCCGCAACGTCATCAGCCATGGGATCGTGCTCGGCTCCGACGGGCAGAAGATGTCCAAGAGCCTGCGCAACTACCCGGACGTCTCCGAGGTGCTCGACCGCGACGGCTCCGACGCGATGCGCTGGTTCCTCATGGCCAGCCCGATCCTGCGCGGCGGCAACCTGATCGTCACCGAGCAGGGCATCCGGGACGGCGTGCGCCAGGTCATCCTGCCGCTGTGGAACGTGTACAGCTTCTTCACGCTCTACGCCAACGCCGCCCGCGGCTCCCGCGACGGCGCCGCGGGCCCCGGCTTCGAGGCGGCGGTCCGCCACGACGGCTACACCGACCCGCTGGACCGGTACCTCATGGCCCAGACCGGCCGCCTCGTGCGCGGCGTGCAGGCCCAGCTCGACGCCTACGACATCTCCACCGCGTGCGACCTGCTGCGCGAATACCTGGACATGCTCACCAACTGGTACGTGCGCCGGTCCCGCCAGCGGTTCTTCGACGAGGACGCTGACGCGTTCGACGCGCTCTACACCGCCCTCGAGGCCGTGTGCCGCGTCGCCGCTCCGCTGCTGCCCCTCGTCACCGAGGAGATCTGGCGCGGCCTCACCGGCGGCCGCTCGGTCCACCTCACCGACTGGCCGGACCCCGCCCTGTTCGCCGACGATCCCGCGCTCGTCGAGCAGATGGACCGCACCCAGGCCGTGTGCTCGGCAGGCTCGTCCCTGCGCAAGGCCGCGAAGCTGCGGGTGCGCCTGCCGCTCGCGGCGATGACCGTCGTCGTGCCCTCAGCGGCGCACCTGGCCGGCTCGGAAGCGGTGATCGCGGATGAGCTGAACCTCAAGGCCGTCCGGCTCCTCGACGCCGCCGACGCCAGCGAGGAGGAGTTCGGCATCGAGCGGCGGCTCGTGGTCAACGCCCGCGCCGCCGGGCCGCGCCTCGGCAAGGGCGTCCAGACCGCGATCAAGGGCTCGAAGTCGGGGGACTGGTCGGCCGACGACGGCTCCGTCACCGCCGGCGGCATCGTCCTCGAACCGCACGAGTACACGCTCGAGACCGTCGTCGACCCGGCGAAGGCCGGCGAGCACGCCGCCGTCGCGATGCTCCCCGGCGGCGGGTTCGTGGTCCTCGACACGGGCCTCACCCCCGAGCTCGAGGCCGAGGGCCTGGCCCGCGACCTCGTGCGCGTGATCCAGCAGGCGCGCAAGGACGCCGACCTCGCCGTGGGCGACCGCATCCGCGCGAGCGTCACCGCGAAGGCACACGTCATCGCGGCGGCCCGCGAGCACGCCGATCTGCTCAAGGGCGAGACCCTCGCGGTCGAGCTCGAGCTGCTCGTGGCCGACGTCGAGCCGTCCGCGCTCGTCGAGCGCGTCGACTCCGACCGGGCCGAGCGCCAGGGCGCGGCGGCCGGGGAGGCCGGCCAGTGAGCGAGCGCGCCGCCCAGCCCGCGGCCGAGCCGACCACGGTCGAGGAGGTCTACGCACTGCTCCTCGCCCGGGCACCGGAGAACAAGATGGAGCCCCGCCTCGCGCCCCTTCACCGCGCCATGGACGTGCTCGGCGAGCCCAACCGGGCCTTCCCGATCATCCACATCACGGGCACGAACGGGAAGACGTCCACGGCCCGCATGATCGAGGCCGGCCTGCGGGCCCACGGGCTGCGGACCGGGCGGTACACGAGCCCGCACCTGGCCCGCGTCACGGAACGGATCAGCCTCGACGGGGCCCCGGTGCCGGATGCGACCTTCGTGCGGATCTGGAACGAGATCACCCCGTACCTGGCGATCGTGGACGCCGAGCTCGTGGCGGCCGGCGAGCCGCGCCTGACGTACTTCGAGTGCGTCACGATCCTCGGCTTCGCCGTGTTCGCGGACGAGCCCGTGGACGTCGCGGTCATTGAGGTCGGCCTGGGCGGCATTACCGATGCCACCAACGTCGGCGACGGCGCGGTCTCCGTCGTCACGCCCATCTCGCTCGACCACACCGACCTCCTCGGGGACACGGTGGAGGACATCGCGCGCGAGAAGGCCGGCATCATCAAGCGCGGCGGCTTCCTCGTGAGCGCCGCGCAGCCCCGCGGGGCGGCGCAGGTGCTCCTCGAGAAGGCCCGCGAGGTGGGCGTGCCGCACCGCTTCGAGGGCGTGGAGTTCGGCGTCGAGTCCCGCTCCCTCGCCGTCGGCGGTCAGGTTGTGACCGTCCAGGGCCTCGCCGGGCGCTATGAGGACCTCGTGGTGCCGCTGCACGGCGCCCACCAGGCGGAGAACGCCGCCGTGGCCGTGGCGGCCCTCGAGGCGTTCCTCGGCGGCGGCGAGCGCGAGCTGTCGGTGGAGGTGCTGCGCGAAGGGTTCGCGGAGGTCAGCTCTCCCGGCAGGCTCGAGACCGTGCGGACGTCCCCGACGATCATCGTGGACGCCGCCCACAACCCCGATGGGATCCGGGTGAGTGCCCAGGCCCTCAAGGAGGCGTTCGACTTCTCGACCCTCGTGATCGTCCTGGGCGTCCTGCGCGAGAAGGACGCCGAGGAGATCCTGCGGACCCTCGAGGAGGAGTTCGCGGACGAGCGCGTCGAGTACTGCTTCACGCAGTCGGCATCCTCTCGCGCCATCCCTGCGGAGGAGCTGGCCGAGGTGGCGCTCGACCTCGGCTTCGACGAGGACGCCGTCCACGTCGAGGAGAAGCTCGACGATGCGATCGCGTACGCCGTCGAGCGCGCCGATGCCACCGAGGACTTCGCCGGCGGCGTGCTGATCACCGGATCGATCACGGTCGTGGGCGAGGCCCGCACCCTGCTGGGGAAGGACGCCTCATGATGGCCAGGCTCACGAGGGCCCAGCGCGAATGGCGCCCGGGCATGCCCAGGAAGCGCCGCTCGGTCCGGGTCATGTTCGCCTCGGTCCTGCTGCTCACCGAGGCCTTCGTGGTGTTCTTCGCTACGCTCGTGCTGTTCGGCCTGCGCGCGCACGACCTCGGCGCCGGGACCGTGCTCGGCGGTGGGCTCGGCCTGCTCGCCTTGTTCGTCCTCTCCTGCGCCGTGGTCTCCCGTCCATGGGGGATGGCCCTCGGCTGGATCCTGCAGCTCGTCCTCGTGGCCCTCGGCTTCTTCGAGCCAATGATGTTCGTCGTAGGCGGCATCCTGCTCGTGACGTGGTTCTTCGCCATCCGCACGGGGGCCCGGCTCGACCGGGAGAACGTCCAGCGCGACCGCGAGCAGGCCGAGTGGGAGCGCAGCCACCCCGCGGCGGGCCCGGCAGAGCCCGGCGCCGCCGGCGACGGGGCCTGATCAGTAGACTGGGCGGGAAACCAGCCCCCTTTCCTCCAGGAGCACCTGTGACCACCGAACGCACCCTTGTCCTCGTCAAGCCCGACGGCGTCTCCCGCGGCCTGGCCGGCACCATCCTGGCCCGCGTCGAGGCCAAGGGCTACCGTCTCGTGGCCCTCGAGCAGCTCACGCCGAGCCGCGACCTGCTCGCCGAGCACTATGCCGAGCACGAGGGCAAGCCCTTCTACGAGCCGCTGCTCGAGTTCATGGCGAGCGGCCCCGTCGTCGCCGCGGTCTTCGAGGGCGAGCGCGTCATCGAGGGCTTCCGCTCGCTCGCCGGCGCGACCGATCCGACCGCCGCGGCCCCGGGCACCATCCGCGGCGACTTCGGCCGCGACTGGGGCCTGAAGGTCCAGCAGAACCTCGTCCACGGCTCCGACTCGCCGGAGTCTGCCGAGCGCGAGATCGGCATCTGGTTCGCCCGCTGAGTCTCGGGTACGCATCTCGACGCTGATCCCGCGTTCCGGGTACGCGCGCT
>NZ_BAAGSN010000003.1:394393-458219 GCF_054782415.1 Sinomonas soli
CGGAACGCCGAAAAGGCGACGAGATGCGTACCCGAAACGGGGAGGGGGGCTACATGGTGGACGGGACGAACAGGTTCAGGAAGCGGAAGAAGATCGTCGCGATCACCGCGATGTAGAGGACCGCGACCGTCACCCAGCCCCAGTCGGCGAAGCCCTTGGCGAGCCGTGCCGGTGCGGGGATGACGCCGTGTACCAGGTTGCGGGCCGTGGTCCAGACGAAGATCGGGATCATCATGGCCCACACGACCATGCACAGCGGGCACAGGATCCCGATCGCGTAGAGGGCCTGGCTCCAGAGCCAGATGACGAAGACGAAGCCGAGAGTGACGCCGACCTGCAGGCCGACCCAGAACCAGCGGCTGAACCGGGCCCCGGCCAGGAGCGCCACGGCCACGGTGATCGTGACGGCGAAGGCCACGATCCCGATGAACATGTTCGGAAAGCCGAAGAGCGAGCTCTGCCAGGTGCTCATGACCTCGCCGCAGGAGATCCACGGGTTCACGTCGCAGATCGTGGTGTGGCTCGGATTGATGAGCTTCTCGATCTTCTCGAGGACAAGCTCGCCCGAGGCCAGCCAGCCGACCGCGCTCGCGACCAGCAGCAGCCACGCGAACGGGACCGTGCGGGTCATGGCATGGCCGCCGCTGTCGGGGACGGCGGCGGTCTCGTCCGTTCCGGCCTGGTCGGGCCCGGACGCGGTCGTGGCCCGGCTCGGGCTGCTCTGGGGAGTCATGGAGGTCCTTCCTGCGGGATGCTCCGATTCTAGGCGGCCCGTCTGGGCGATCACTGGAGCCGCACCCGGGCAGGCAGGCGACCGGCGGGGCGCGGCGGCCACGGCGCGGCGGTGCACAGGCGCGCCCTTCCCGATCATGCCGGGCCAGCGTGTGAGACAATGCCATTGGCCGGACGCTGATCCACATGCAGTGCCCGGCCCGGTGTTCAGCGACAAGACCGCCGCCCCGTTCCCGTCCGGATCTACCGATCCCGACCGGGATGCGCGGGCCAGAGCGGCACCTGCCCGGCCTCGACCGCTGGCGGGTTTCAACGCGGCGCCGGCCCACGCGGGACTCCCGCGGGGGCACGGGACTGACTTCGTCGGCGCCTGCGGGTGCCGACTCGTGGCGCCGCCGCGGCCGCCGTATGTGGGGACGGACGGGGCGGCTTTGGAGTACGCACAGATGGATATGGAACAGCAGCCCGGCGCCGAGGCCCCGGACGACGCAACGGTGGCCGAGCAGAAGCCCCGGCGCACCACCCGGCGGCGCAGCGCCTCGAGCCCGGCCGCGTCGCCGGCCGCCCAGGAGACTGCGGAGGCGGGCGCCACGGCGGCCGACGCGCCGGAGGCCCAGGGCACCGAGGCGGCCACGGCCGAACCGCCGACCAAGCCGAAGCGGGCGACCCGCAGCCGCCGCGCCGCCGCGGCACCCAAGGACGCTCCCAGCGAGCCCGCTCCCGCCGAGCAGTCCGCTGCCGAGCAGCAGGCCGCCCCCGCGGACACTGCGCCCCGCGAGGACTCGGCACCCGGACAGGCCGACGCCGCGCAGGCCGACGCCGCACGGACGGGGGCCGGTGCCATTGCCGAGGCGAAGGACGCAGACGGCGCCGAGTCCACCGGCCAGAAGGCCCCGGCGTCGCGACGCCGCCGGACCTCGGCCCGCGCCGCGGCCGTCAAGGAGGAGACCCGTCGTCCCGAGCGCGCCGCCGACGCCGACCAGACTGAAGAGCCGGAAGCGGCCCCCGCCGCTGCTCCGGCCGCCGGCTCGCGGGCCAAGAGCTCGGTCCGCGCCCGCCGCCGGTCGGCTGCCCGACCGGGCGGAGCCGACGAGGCCCCCGCCCAGGGTGTGCAGGCCGCCGTCGCCGACGAGCCCCGCCCGGCCGAAGAGGCGTCCGCCGCAGCGCCGGTCGCCAAGGAGCCGGCCGCAAAGGAGCCCGCCCGGCGGGACGCCGTGCCCCACGCCGCCCCTGTGGCGGACGGCGCCGCGGCTGCCGCCCCGCGTCAGGAGGCCCCCGCGCCCGAAACCGCCGACGGTGAGGCTGAGGAGTCTGCGGAGGGCGGCTTCGCGACTTTCTTCAGGGAGCCCATCTCCCCGACGTCGATGATCTTCCAGGCCCCCGACCTGAGCACGGTGCTGCGGCCCGTCGCCGCTGCCGAGCCCGTGGAGGACCACGAGGACGAGCAGGACGAGGACGAGGAGTCGGAGCTGTCCGGACGCCGGCGCCGGCGCGGACGCGGACGCCGCGGCCGCACGCGCGGCACCGAGTCCAGCGACGAGCAGGACACCGAGGACGGCGAGCCAGGCGACGAGTCCGAGGAGATCACCTCCCGCCGCCGCCGGCGCCGCCGCCGCGGCGACGCCGACCTCGAGCTCGAGGGCGGCCACGACGACGACCCGCCCGGCACGGTCACCCGGGTTCGGGCGCCCCGCACGCCGTCGGAAGCCCCGAGCACGCGAGTCCAGAGTGTGCGGGGATCCACCCGCCTCGAGGCGAAGAAGCAGCGCCGCCGCGAGTCCCGCGAGTCGGGGCGCCGCCGCCATGTCATCACCGAGGCCGAGTTCCTGGCGCGCCGCGAGTCCGTGGACCGCCAGATGGTGGTCCGGCAGAAGGACGACCGCATCCAGATCGCGGTGCTGGAGGACGGCGTGCTGGCCGAGCACTTCGTCTCCAAGACGCAGCAGGACTCGCTCATCGGCAACGTCTACCTCGGCCGGGTCCAGAATGTGCTGCCGTCCATGGAAGCCGCCTTCGTGGACATCGGCCGCGGCCGCAACGCCGTGCTCTACGCGGGCGAGGTCAACTGGGACGCGGCCGGCCTCGACGGGGCCCCGCGCCGCATCGAGAACGCTCTCAAGTCCGGCGACTCCGTCTTGGTCCAGGTGACCAAGGACCCGATCGGCCACAAGGGCGCCCGCCTCACGAGCCAGATCTCCCTGCCCGGCCGCTACCTCGTGTACGTGCCCGGCGGATCGATGACGGGCATCTCCCGCAAGCTGCCCGACGTCGAGCGCGCCCGGCTGAAGAAGATCCTCAAGGACCGCCTCCCCGAGGACGCCGGAGTGATCGTGCGGACCGCGGCCGAGGGCGCGAGCGAGGAAGAGCTCACCCACGACATCAACCGACTCCGGGCCCAGTGGGAGTCGATCCAGGAGCAGGCGTCCTCGACGAAGGTGCTCGCACCGGAGCTCCTGTACGGCGAGCCCGACCTGACCATCAAGGTGGTCCGCGACGTCTTCAACGAGGACTTCTCCAAGCTCATCGTGAGCGGCGAGGAGGCGTGGGACACGATCGAGGCCTACGTCACCTACGTCGCGCCCGACCTCCTCGGCCGGCTCGAGAAGTACGAGTCCGACGAGGACGTCTTCGCCCACTGGCGCATCGACGAGCAGATCCACAAGGCGCTCGACCGCAAGGTCTTCCTGCCCTCCGGCGGCTCCCTCGTGATCGACCGCACCGAGGCGATGACGGTGGTCGACGTCAACACCGGCAAGTTCACCGGCTCGGGCGGCAACCTCGAGGAGACGGTCACCAAGAACAACCTCGAGGCCGCGGAGGAGATCGTCCGCCAGCTGCGCCTGCGGGACATCGGCGGGATCATCGTGATCGACTTCATCGACATGGTGCTCGAGTCCAACCGGGACCTCGTGCTGCGCCGGCTGGTCGAATGCCTCGGTCGTGACCGCACCAAGCACCAGGTCGCCGAGGTCACCTCGCTCGGGCTCGTCCAGATGACCCGCAAGCGCATGGGCACCGGCCTGCTCGAGGTCTTCAGCGAGAACTGCGAGGTCTGCGGCGGCCGCGGCGTCATCACGCACGAGGAGCCCGTCGAGCGGGGCAGCCGCCCGGCCGCACCCGTCCCCGAGCACCAGGCCGCACCCCGGACCGAGGCCCCGGCCTCCGGCAGCGGGCGCAAGCGCCGCCGCCGCGGCAGCGGGCAGCAGCCCGAGGCCCAGGCGGCACCGGCGCCCGCTCCGACCCAGGCCGCCCCGCCGGTCGACGACACCGAGCGCCAGGCCCGCGCCCAGGCCACCCGGGCCGCCCTGGCAGCCGTGGCGGCCGCGGCCCACGCAGCCCACGTGCACGACGGCGAACAGCCGGCGCACGCCGAGCACCCCGACGGCGGCGAGCACGTCCCCGCGGAGCAGGCACCCGTCCAGCACGCTCCCGCGGCCGCGTCCGCCGGCCACGCTGCCGGGGGCACCGACGCGGAGCACGCCGGAACGGGCCACGCCCAGGAGCCCGTGCGCGCCCTGGCCTCGTCGGCCCCCGCTGCCCGCGCCGAGGCGACCCACGGTGCACCGCCAGTCCGCGCCACCTCGGAGGGCGAGGACGGCCGGCCCGTGCTCACCATCGGCGGGGAACGGATCGAGATCCCGCACGGCGACCTGCCGCACGAGGCCCCGGCGCCTGCGCCCGCGCTGAGCCTGGACGCGCTCAGCCAGGCATTCGACCAGCTGACGGGGGAGCGGCACGTGCCCAGCGAGGCCGAGCCGCGCCCGGGCCGCAAGCGCCGCAGCCGCGGTGCCCGCAGCGGCCAGGGCTCGGCGGAGGTGACGCGCGTCGAGGAGACGGCTGGCGCCGTCGGGGGCCAGACCCGCTCCGCGGCAGCGCCCACGGCACCCGCCCAGGCCGGCAAGGCCACGCCGGACACTCCGAAGGACGAGGGCGGCCCCATGATCCTGGGCGTCGGCGTCCCGGCGTCGGAGCTGTAGCAGGCGTGGGCGCCGTTCCCCGTGTCCTGAGCATCGCCGGCTCCGACCCGTCGGGCGGAGCCGGCATCCAGGCCGACCTGAAGAGCATCGCGGCGATGGGCGGCTACGGCATGTGCGCCATCACGGCGCTGACCGCCCAGAACACCCGCGGCGTCACCGCGGTGCACACCCCGCCGGCGGACTTCCTCGCCGCCCAGCTCGAGGCCGTCGGGAGCGACATCCAGGTCGACGCGGTGAAGATCGGTATGCTCTCCGACGCCGCGGTCATCCGCACGGTGGCCGCCTGGCTCGAGCGCACGCAGCCGGCCGTCGTCGTGCTTGACCCAGTGATGGTGGCCACGAGCGGCGACCGGCTGCTCGCCGCGGACGCCGAGGAGGCGCTGCGCGGCCTGCTCGCCCACGCCCACCTCGTCACGCCCAATCTCCCCGAGCTGGGGGCACTGCTGGGGGAGGACACGGCGACGGCCTGGGAGGAGGCGCTCGACCAGGGCCGCAGGCTCTCCGAGCGGACCGGGGGAGCCGTGCTCGTCAAGGGCGGTCACCTCGAGGGCGCCGCCTGTCCCGACGCGATCGTCGACGCCCGCCGGGGCGCCGACCCCGTCGTCGTCCAGATCGAGGGCGAGCGCGTGGCCACCCGCAACACGCACGGCACCGGCTGCTCGCTCTCCTCCGCTCTCGCCACGGTGCAGGCGCGCACCGGGGACTGGGCGCGCTCCTTGGCGGTGGTGAAGGAGTGGCTGCGCGGAGCGCTGGCGGCCTCCAGCGAGCTCGAGGTCGGCGGCGGCCACGGCCCGGTGCATCACTTCCACCACCTGGCTGCGTCCGTCCCCCTCGCCGAGGGGGAGTTCACGGACGGCCTCTGGCGCGACACCGCCAAGGTCCGGGCCGAGATCGACGCGCTGCCGTTCATCGCCCAGCTCGACGACGGGACCCTGTCCCAGGGCCACTTCGCCTACTACCTGACCCAGGACGCCCTGTACCTCAACGGGTACTCCCGCGTGCTGGCCCGGGCGAGTGCCCTCGCCCCGAGCGAGGAGGAGCAGGCCTTCTGGGCGGAGGGCGCCCGGGTCTGCCTCGCGGTCGAGGCCGAGCTGCACCGCACCTGGCTCTCCCGCCACCCCGTCGAGGCGCATGACGCCGGAGGCGCGGGGGCGGAGGGCACCGGTGCCGGCGGTACCGTCCCCGGCCCGGTGACGAAGGCCTACGTGGACCACCTGCTCGCGGCCTCCGCCTCCGGCAGCTACGCCGTGCTCGCCGCGGCAGCGCTGCCGTGCTACTGGATCTACGCCGAGGTCGGCGCAGCGCTGCACGCCCGGCATGCCGCCCGGCCCGACCAGGACGGGCACCCGTATGGGGCGTGGATCGGCACCTACGCGGACGAGGCCTTCGCGGCGGCCACGCGCCGGGCGATCGCCTACACGGACGCCGCGGGCCGGCGCGCCTCGGGCGGCGAGCGTGCGGCGATGCGCGAGGCCTTCACAGCGTCCGCCGTCTACGAGCGCGAGTTCTTCGACGCGCCGCGCAGGTTCGCCTGACCGGGCATGCCCACCCAGTGGGATACACTGGGCGGGCGTGCTTTTCCGGCATGCAGTGGCCGGATAGGCCTCATTTGCGGCCGGACAGAGGACTAGCGTATTCTTGATCCTCGGTGCTTGCGCCGTCACTTGGGTATTCACTCCCAGGGATTCCCCTCGCGGACTCACGGCAGAAGCACACTTGGGCGCTCGACGCTCCGTGCTGTGCACGGACGCCGGGCGCCGCGCGCAAAGAGCTTTTGGAAATATCAGTCGAGAGAAGTGAGTTCCCCAGTGGTGTACGCGATTGTCCGCGCCGGCGGCCGTCAGGAGAAGGTGTCCGTCGGAGACCTCGTCACCCTCAACCGCGTGGCCGGTGAGGCCGGCAGCACCATCGAGCTGCCCGCCCTCCTGCTGGTCGACGGTGAGAAGGTGACCTCCGCCGCTGCCGAGCTGGCCAAGGTGACCGTCACGGCCGAGGTCCTCGAAGACCTCCGGGGCCCGAAGATCGTCATCCAGAAGTACAAGAACAAGACCGGTTACAAGAAGCGCCAGGGCCACCGCCAGGAGCTGACCAAGGTCAAGATCACCGGCATCAACGCCTGAACCTCCGGGTTCACCCAGACTCTAGATTTCCTCAGGGAGGCACAGCTCATGGCACACAAGAAGGGCGCAAGCTCCACCCGCAACGGCCGCGACTCGAACGCGCAGCGCCTCGGCGTCAAGCGCTTCGGCGGCCAGGCCGTCAACGCCGGCGAGATCATCGTCCGCCAGCGTGGCACGCACTTCCACCCCGGCAACGGTGTGGGGCGCGGCAAGGATGACACCCTCTTCGCTCTGACCGCGGGCGCGGTCCAGTTCGGCACCCGTGGCGGGCGCCGGATCGTGGACATCGTCGTCGCTGCGTAGCAGAAGACAGGCACCAGCGGCTGCGCCCCCGGGCGCGGTCCGTTGACACAGGGTGGAGTGGGCCAGTGGTCCGCTCCACCCTTTGCTGTGTCTCTGCCCCCTTGCGCGGGGCGGGAGCCATGGCCCACTCGCTGGAGGACCCAGCACTAGAATCGGGTGACAGGCCCGAAGACCTAAGGAGAATGAAGTGGCGAGCTTCGTGGACCGCGTAGTCCTGCACGTCTCGGGCGGGAACGGCGGCCACGGCTGCATCTCGGTCAAACGGGAGAAGTTCAAGCCGCTCGGCGGCCCCGACGGGGGCAACGGCGGCAACGGCGGCGATGTCGTCCTGCGCGTCTCACACCAGACGACGACGCTGCTCGACTACCACCACTCACCACACAGGCACGCCCAGAACGGCGGCCCCGGCATGGGCGACTGGCGCGCCGGGCACACCGGCGACACCCTCGTGCTGCCCGTGCCGGACGGCACCGTGGTCAAGTCGCGCGACGGCAAGGTCCTCGCTGACCTCGTCGGCGAGGGCACGGAGTACGTGGCCGCCGCCGGCGGCCAGGGCGGCCTCGGCAACGCCGCGCTCTCCTCCGCCAAGCGGAAAGCGCCCGGGTTCGCGCTCCTCGGCATCCCCGGGGACGAGCGCGACATCGTCCTCGAGCTCAAGTCCATCGCGGACATCGCCCTCGTCGGGTACCCCTCGGCGGGCAAGTCGAGCCTCATCGCCGCCATGTCGGCCGCGCGCCCGAAGGTCGCCGACTACCCGTTCACGACCCTCGTGCCCAATCTCGGCGTGGTCCAGGCCGGCGACGTGCGCTTCACGATCGCCGACGTCCCGGGCCTCATCGAGGGCGCGAGCGAGGGCCGCGGCCTCGGCCACGACTTCCTCCGGCACGTCGAACGGTGCGCGGCGATCGTCCACGTCCTCGACTGCGGGACCCTCGAGGCGGACCGCAACCCGATCGACGACCTCGACGTGATCGAGCGGGAGCTCGAGAAGTACGCCGTGGACATGAGCTACGCGGGGGTCGACGGACAGGCCCAGCCGCTCAACGCCCGTCCCAAGCTGGTGGCCCTGAACAAGACCGACCTTCCCGACGGCAAGGACATGGCCGAGATGGTCCGCCCGGAACTCGAGCGCCGCGGCTACCGGGTCTTCGAGGTGTCGGCGACGAGCCACGCAGGCCTCAAGCCCCTCGGCTTCGCCATGGCCGAGATCGTCCAGGCCGCCCGCGACGCCGTGCAGGCCGCCCCGCCGAAGGTGGCCCCCGCCGTCCTGCGTCCGCGCGCCGTGAACGAGGCCGGGTTCACGATCCGGCGCGAGGAGCGCAACCTGGAGCCGCTGTTCCGGGTGCTGGGGGAGAAGCCTGAGAAGTGGGTCAAGCAGACCGACTTCACCAACGAGGAGGCCATCGGGTACCTCGCGGACCGGCTCAACCGCCTCGGGGTCGAGGACCAGCTCTTCAAGGTGGGCGCGAAGCCCGGGGACACCGTGGTCATCGGCGAGGACAACGCGGTGGTCTTCGACTGGGAGCCGACCATGATGACCGGGGCCGAGGTCCTCACCGGACCCCGCGGCACCGACCTGCGCCTCGCCGACTGGGAGCGCCCCACCCGCGCCCAGAAGCGCGAGGACTACGAGGACCGCAAGGCCGCGCGGGCCGCGGCGCGCGAGGAGCTCGAGGCCGAGCGGCGCGCGGGCATCTGGACCGAGTCCTCGCGCCGGCGGTCACCGGAGAAGGACGCCGTCGCGGCCGAGGAGGCCGCCGAGGGGGAGTGGGTTGGTGACGACGACGACCTCTGAGGCCACCGCGCGCGGGCGCGAATGGCTGCCCGAGGCCCGCAGGATCGTAGTCAAGGTCGGCTCCTCGTCCCTCACGACGCTCCGTGGCGGCATCTCGGAGAAGGCCCTCAAGGCCCTCGTGGACACCCTCGCGGAGCGCGCCAATGAGGGCACCGAGATCGTCCTCGTCTCCTCGGGCGCCATCGCCGCCGGCCTGGCCCCGCTCGGGCTGGCGCGCCGGCCCAAGGACCTCGCCACCCAGCAGGCGGCGGCGAGCGTGGGGCAGGGCCTCCTCATGGCGCGCTACACCCAGGCGTTCACGGCGCACGGCGTGACGGTCAGCCAAGTGCTCCTCACCGCAGACGACCTCGTGCGCCGCACCCAGTACAAGAACGCGCACCGGGCCCTCGAGAAGCTCCTGCACCTCGGCGTGGTCCCGGTCGTCAACGAGAACGACACCGTGGCCACCCACGAGATCCGCTTCGGCGACAATGACCGGCTCGCCGCCCTCGTGGCCCACCTCGTGCACGCCGACGCGCTCGTGCTGCTCTCCGACGTCGACTCGGTGTACACCGGACCGCCGGCCGAGGGCGGCGTGCGGATCGAGCACGTGCGCGACACCGCCGACCTCGACGGGGTGCGGATCGGCAGCGCCGGCAAGGCCGGGCTCGGCACCGGCGGCATGGCCACCAAGGTCGAGGCCGCGACCATCGCGGCCAGCTCGGGGATCCCCGCCCTCGTGACCTCCACCGCCGCCGCGGGGCGGGCCCTCGCCGGGGAGGACGTCGGCACGTGGTTCAGCGTGAGCGGCCGGCGCAAGCCGGTGCGCCTGCTCTGGCTCGAGCACCTCGCGGCCGTCCGGGGCACCCTGACGCTCGACGACGGCGCCGTCCGGGCCGTGGGCCAGCGTCACCGCTCGCTGCTGCCCGCCGGAATCACGGCCGTCTCGGGGGAGTTCGAAGCCGGCGACCCGGTCGAGATCGCGGACCAGGCCGGCCACGTCCTCGCCCGCGGTCTGGTCAACTTCTCCGCTGACGAGCTCCCGGCCATGCTGGGCCGTTCGACCAAGGACCTCGGGCGCGAGCTCGGACCCGAGTACGAGCGCGTCGTCGTCCACGTCGACGACCTCGTGCTCGTGTGACGCCGCGCCGGGCCCGCGGCGGCCCCCTCGGTAGACTGGTGCCATGACTGACACCGCGCGCGCCACCGCGCCTGCCTCCGTCCCCGACGAGACCACCGCTGCCACCGGGCCGGCCACGCCGGCGCCCGGACAGGCCGTGCTCGTGCCGGCGGACGTCGAGACGGCCGTCCACGCGATCGGCGACCGCGCGCGGGCAGCCTCGCGCGTCCTGGCCCGCGCCAACCGGGCCTGGAAGGACCGCGCGCTGCGCGCCGTCGGCGCCGCGCTCAAGGAGCACGAGGAGGCGGTCCTCGCCGCCAACCGCGAGGACCTCGAGGCGGGGCGCGCCAACGGCACGTCTGCGGCGCTGCTCGACCGGCTGGCCCTGACCCCGGCCCGCATCGACGGGCTCGTCGACGCCCTCGAGACCCTCGCGGGGCTCCCGGACCCCGTGGGCACCGTGGTCCGCGGCCAGACCCTGCCCAACGGCGTGCGCGTCCGCCAGGTCAACGTGCCCATGGGCGTGGTCGCCGCGATCTACGAGGCGCGCCCCAACGTGACGGTGGACATCGCCGGGCTGGCCCTCAAAAGCGGCAACGCCGTGATCCTGCGCGGCGGCAGCGCAGCGGGCCGCACCAACGCGGCGCTGCTGGGCATCATCCGGGACGCCCTGGCCGCCGTGGGCCTCCCCGACGACGCCGTGCAGAGCGTGGACGCCTACGGGCGCGAGGGCGGGAACGCCCTGATGAAGGCCCGCGGCCGGGTGGACGTGCTGATCCCGCGCGGCGGGCGCGAGCTGATCCAGAACGTGGTGCTCAACTCGACCGTGCCCGTCATCGAGACCGGCGAGGGCAACGTCCACGTGTTCGTCGACGCCAGCGCCGACGAGCGCATGGCGGTCGAGATCCTCGTCAACGCCAAGACCCAGCGCCCGAGCGTGTGCAACACGGTCGAGACCGTCCTCGTCCACAAGGATTCCACGGTCCTGCCGGCCGTTGCGCGGGCCCTGGCGGAGCGGGGTGTGCGCCTCCATGTCGACGGCCGCACCCTCGCGGCCCTGCCCGCGGACGTGGCTGCCGACGAGGCCACCGACCGAGACTGGGCCACCGAGTACATGGACCTCGAGCTCGCGGTGGCAACCGTGGACGGACTCGACGAGGCCATCGCACACATCCGCCGCTGGAGCACCGGCCACACCGAGGCGATCATCACCAACGACCTCGCCAACGCCGAGCGGTTCATCGCCGAGGTCGACTCGGCCGCGGTCATGGTCAACGCCTCGACCCGGTTCACCGACGGCGGCGAACTCGGCCTCGGCGCCGAGGTGGGGATCTCCACCCAGAAGCTGCATGCCCGCGGTCCGATGGGCCTGGCGGAGCTGACCACCACCAAGTGGATCGTGCAGGGCGAGGGGCAGGTCCGGGCCTGATCCGCCGGGGTAGGATGAAACCCAGTCCAGATCCTGCATCTGAGAGTTACCACCTGAAGGGGAGACCATGCTGGCAACGCTGATCAGCACCGCAGTCAACGTGAGCGCGGAGGCCGCCGGCCACGAGGAGCCCGCTCCGCTCATCGCACCGCCGTTCGTCATCGGCGTGACGATGTTCGTGATCTTCGCCGTGCTGATGTTCGTCACGGTCTCCTACACCAACCTCGGCCGCCGCCACGAGCCTGTCGACGAGCACGCGGACCCGCACCGCCAGCACCCGAACAAGCACGACCGCGGCCAGGGCCACTGAACCCTCTCGCCTTGGCCCCAGCAGAGCAGTCCGGGAGCGCGCGTCGCCACCGCCTCGGAGTCATGGGCGGGACCTTCGACCCGATCCACCACGGCCACCTCGTCGCGGCCAGCGAGGTCGCGTCGAAGTTCGACCTCGACGAGGTCGTCTTCGTGCCGACGGGGGAGCCGTGGCAGAAGTCGAAGAGCACGGTCAGCGCCGCCGAGCACCGGTACCTCATGACGGTGATCGCGACCGCATCGAACCCGCGGTTCACTGTGAGCCGCGTCGACATCGACCGCCCCGGTCCGACCTACACCAAGGACACGCTGCGCGACCTGCGGCGGCTGCGGCCCGAGGCCGATCTGTACTTCATCACCGGCGCCGACGCCATGGCGCAGATCGTGGGGTGGAAGGACGTCGACGAGCTGTGGAATCTCGCCCACTTCGTGGGCGTGACCCGGCCCGGGCATGAACTGCACGACCTTGGCCGCACCGATGTCAGCCTGCTCGAGGTGCCCGCGATGGCGATCTCCTCGACGGACTGCCGCGCCCGCGTGGCGGTGGCCGAACCGGTCTGGTATCTGGTGCCCGACGGCGTGGTGCAGTACATCGCCAAGTACGGCCTCTACCGTGGGAAGGGCCGACCGTCGGACGACGGCGACGGCCACGCGCAGGACGAGAACGGAGAGGCAGGGAGCACAGCGGCCGCTGTGCGATGAGCAGGCATGAGCAACGAGGATAGGCCGATCACGAGCCGGCGCGAGCGTCGCCTGGCCCAGCAGGCTGCACTCGCCTCGGCTCCGCGGGAGCAGCTGACGCCGGAACAGGCCGAAGCTGAGGCTCGGGGGCAGGCCGAGGCGGCGGCCGCAGCCGCCCGTGCCCGCTCCGAGGCCCTCGCGGCTGCCCACGGCGCGGCCGCAGCGGCAGCGCGCGGCGGGGACGCGCCGTCGTGCGCCACCGGACGCCCCGCCCCCCGCGCCCGCGCCGCCGAGCCCGGGGCGCCCGAGCGCAGCTCCCAGGCCCGCGCCCGCGACCGGGCCGCCCAGCGGGTCCTCCGCGAGCTCGCCGAGAAGGAGCAGGCCGCCCAGAGCTCCCGCGAGTCCTTCCCGACCCGACGCTCCATCCGCGAGCGGGAGACCGGCAAGATCCCGCCGATCACCGGCGGCCCCGAGGCCCCCGGGCAGCCGCAGGGCGAGGCCGGCGGCGGCCCTGCCCCCTCGGCCCAGGCCCTCCCGATGGTCCCCGCGCCGCACAGCCCCGGCGCCGGGACGGCGCCGATCCCGGGTGTCGACCCCGCCCCTCCCACGGCGATGCAGGGCATCGTGCCGCAGGGGCTGACCGTGACCCCGGCGCTCGGCCCGGAGACCGGCTCGTTCCGCAGGCTCAGCCACGAGCAGATCGCCGCGGCGCGCGAACTGCTCAAGGAGCAGGCCAAGAATCAGGCGGCCATGCTGGAGGCCCAGCGCGGCAGGGCCGGCACCGAGGTCGATCCGGCCCTCCTCGCCGAGCAGGTGGCGATGGCCGAGCGCGCCGCCGTGCTGAACCGGCGCGCGCAGGCCAAGCAGCGGCTCGCGGAGGAATCGCGGAAGGAAGCGTCGGCCCCGGCCCGGAAGGCGCCCGCCCCCGCGGCGACCGACAACCTCGCGATGGTGACCCCGCTCGAGTTCGTCCGGGTGCCAGGGGTCCCGCACCCCGTCATGAAGCCGCCCACCACCACGCACGTTCCCGTGGTGACCGGGAAGAACGCGCGGCAGGCCCGGGCGGCGGGCGCGCCGACCGGCTCGCGGCCCGTGGACCTCCGCCGCGCCCAGCCCCGCGGGGAGATGCCCGAGGGCGCGCCCGTCTCGGCCCGCAGCGCCCACGGGCTGGACCCCCTCGATTCCGCGCATGCGGGCGTGGGCCGTGCCCAGCGGGAGCGCCTCGTGCTCCTCGCCATCGGCGCCGTCGGCATCCTCGCCCTCATCGTCGCCATCATCATGATCGTGCTGGGCGGCAAGTAGCCCCCGGCAGCAGCAAGCCTCCAAGGAGAAGAGTGAGCGCAACAGAGACGGCCGTCGAGCTGGCCCGCACGGCCGCCAGGGCCGCAGCGGACAAGCTGGCCGAGAACATCGTGGCGGTGGACGTGAGCGAACGCCTCGCGATCACCGACATCTTCGTCATCGCCTCGGCCGAGACCGAGCGCCAGGTCAACGCGGTCGTGGACAACATCGAGGACGAGCTGATCGTCCAGCTCGACCGGCGCCCCGTGCGCCGTGAGGGCCGGTCCGAGGGCCGCTGGGTCCTGCTGGACTTCGGCGACGTCGTGGTCCACGTCATGCACAGCGAGGACCGTGCCTTCTACGCGCTCGAGCGCCTGTGGAAGGACTGCCCGATGGTGGACCTCGGCCTCGACGACGCGGGGGCCTCGGCCTCCGCCGCGGGCTGAGGGCGGTGCACCCCGACGCCGCGCGCGGGGCGCTGCGGCGCATCGTGTTCTGGCGCCACGGGCGCACCGACTGGAATGCCGCCGGCCGGTTCCAGGGGCAGACCGACATCCCGCTGAACGAGGAGGGCCTCCGGCAGGCCGAGGAGGCCGCGCGCCGGCTCGCGTCGCTCTCCCCGTCCGCCATCGTTGCCTCCGACCTGGACCGCACGCGGGCGACCGCCGAGGCCCTTGCCGCGGTCACGGGCCTCCCGGTGAGGGTGGACAGCGGGCTGCGGGAGACCAACGCCGGCGCCTGGCAGGGGCACACGTTCGACGCGATCCGGGGCATGGATCCCGAGGCGCTCCACCGCTGGGAGGACGGCGACGTCAACACCGCCGCGGGAGGGGCCGAGACACGCCTCGACGTTGCCGCCCGGGTCCACCGCGCGGTGGACCGCGCCCTCGCCGGCGTCCCCGCGGACGGGACCCTCGTCGTCGTGAGCCACGGCGGCGCCATCCGCGTGGGCCTCGCCCACCTGCTCGGCCTCCCGCACGACCTCTGGGGCGCGCTGGCCGGGCTCTCGAACTGCTCGTGGTCCATCCTCGAGGAGCGCCGGCCGCGCCGCGACGGGACGCTCCGATGGCGGCTGGGCGAGCACAACGCGGGCACGCTGCCCGTGCCGGTCACCGTCGAAGAGGGCTGACCCGGGACGCCGCGCGGCGACCGCCGCTGATTTGTGCGGACGGGCCGCGAGGCTCTAAGATAATTGAGTTGCTCCGGACGGGGTGAAGGGGTCTGAAGGCCCGTGATCACGCGTCCGGAACCGACTTCCGGGGCTGTGGCGCAGCTGGTAGCGCACCTGCATGGCATGCAGGGGGTCAGGGGTTCGAGTCCCCTCAGCTCCACGGGGGTATGGCGCAGTTGGTAGCGCGTCTGCATGGCATGCAGAAGGTCAGGGGTTCGAATCCCCTTACCTCCACGGAGTTGCTCGTATCACAAGTGCATCCGAGCTGAGGCCGCCCGATGGGCGGCCTCATTCGTTTCCGGAGGGGCAAACGCCCCGCGGCCTAGCTCTGCCCCTCGGCTCCGGCAGCGAGGTTGGCCTTGATGGTTTCCATGACGGTCGAGTCCGCAAGGGTCGTGACGTCGCCGATCGGGCGCTGCTCTGCGACGTCGCGCAGGAGCCGGCGCATGATCTTTCCTGACCGCGTCTTGGGCAGCTCAGGGACGATCATGATCTGTCTCGGCCTCGCGATCTTACCGATCTCGTGTTCGACGTGCTCGCGCAGTTCCTGCACGACGTCGGGGCCGCCGTCGCCCGCGTCTGCGCGGAGAATGACAAACGCCACAATCCCCTGGCCGCCCACCTCATCCGAGGCCCCTACGACCGCGGCCTCGGCTACCTTGGGATGCGCCACGAGGGCCGACTCGATCTCTGTTGTCGAGAGGCGGTGCCCGGAGACATTCATGACGTCGTCCACGCGTCCGAGCAACCAGATGTCGCCGTCCTCGTCGCGCTTGGCCCCGTCGCCGGCGAAGTACAGCCCAGGGAACCGCGACCAGTAGGTCTCGACGTACCGCTTGTCATCTCCCCAGATCGTCCGGAGCATGGCTGGCCACGGCTCGGTCAGCACAAGATAGCCTCCGGACCCCTTCGGGACGGGGCGGCCCTCGTCATCCACGACATCGGCAGAGACCCCGGGCAGTGCGCGCATGGCGGCGCCCGGCTTCGCCGGCGTGACACCCGGCAGGGGGCTGATCATCTGCATGCCGGTTTCGGTCTGCCACCAGGTGTCGACTACCGGCACTCGACTGTGGCCGATGTTCTCGCGATACCAGACGTATGCCTCGGGGTTGATCGGCTCCCCGACGGTACCGAGCACCCTGAGTGAGCCCAAGTCGAAGCGTCCGGGGATGTCCTCGCCCCACTTCATGAAGGTGCGGATGGCAGTGGGCGCGCAGTAGAGGATCGAGACCTTGTATTTGTCGATGATCTCCCACCACCGGCCCCGGTGCGGGGCGTCGGGGGTCCCCTCGTAGAGCACGGACGTCGCAGCGTTGCTGAGCGGCCCATAGACGATGTAGCTGTGCCCCGTCACCCAGCCGATGTCCGCGGCCGTCCAGAAGACGTCGGTGTCGGCCTTGAGGTCGAAGACGCCCCAGTGGGTATAGGAACAGCCGACCAGGTAGCCGGCAGAGGTGTGGAGGATGCCCTTGGGCTTCCCGGTCGTGCCAGAGGTGTACATGACATAGAGCGGATGCTCGGCGTCGAAGGCCTCCGGATCGTGGTGGGTGTCGGCCTGTTCGACCGTTTCATGCCACCAGTGGTCGCGTCCCTCCGTCCACCCCACGTCCTGGCCCGTGCGCCGCACTACGAGCACACTGTGGACGTCCGGGCAGTCCACGAGCGCCTCATCGACCGCAGGCTTGAGCGCCGAGGCCTTGCCCCTGCGGTACCCGCCGTCGGCCGTGATGACGACGTGCGCGTCACAGTCCAAGATGCGGGCCTGCAGCGCTTCGGAAGAGAATCCGCCGAAGACGACCGTATGCGGAGCCCCGAGCCTTGCACACGCGAGCATGGCCACGACGGTTTCCGGGATCATCGGCATGTAGATCGCCACGCGGTCACCGGCCCTGACCCCGAGGCGCGCCAAGGTGTTGGCCGCCTGGCACACCGCTTCGGTGAGCTGTGCGTAGGTGATGGTGCGAGTGTCGCCCGGCTCGCCCTCGAAGTAGAAGGCCACACGCTCCCCGAGGCCCGCCTCCAGATGCCGGTCGAGGCAGTTGTACGCGACGTTCAGGCGCCCTCCGATGAACCATTTGGCAAACGGGGGATTCGACCAGTCGAGGACTGTCTCCCATTTCTTCGACCAGGTGAGCCGCTCGGCCTGCTTGGCCCAGAACGCGAGCGGATCGCGCTCGGCCTCTGCATAGGCGTCCTTGTGCAGGTTGGCGGCTGAGGCGAACTCCGGCGACGGAGGGAAGACGCGCTCCTCTGTTGTCAGGTTCTCCAAGGGAGCGGGACGCGGCCCATCTGGGGCGGTGGCCATCCTGCTGCCTACCGTGCTGCCCAGACGGGAAGCAGTGATCGCTTCCAGGTCGCGTTGACGACGGTCGCGAACGAACCGTACCAGGCGAGGATCGCGGTAATGATGCCGAGCCAGCCCCCGATGCGGTCGAAGATGGTGGAAGCCGAGAAGGCGCCGATGGTGAGGGCAAGGAACGTCAGGGTCAGCATGACGAAGACTGCGAGGACCACGCCATTGGTCCTGATCGCGGCGACTGTCATATAGGCGGTGAAGATCGTCCAGCCGAGGAGGTAGGCGCCGACGCCAGCGGACCCGGCCTTGCTGGCGACGTCCGGGTTTATCTCGAGCCACCAGAAGGACGCCCAGAAGAATCCAAAGGAGCAGAACGCGGTCGCGCCGAACGTGTTCCCCTTGGCGAATTCCCAGAGCCCGGCCGCGACCTGCGCGAGTCCGCCGTAGAAGAGGGCCAGACCGAGCACAGCCGAGCCCGCCGTCGGGACGACGTTCGCGTTGGCAAGGCTGAGGACGAAGGTTGTCATGGCAAAGGCACCTAGGCCAAGCGCAGCCGGATCTGCGAATGCTGGTCCTACAGTGACTGGGGTCGTTGCCGCGCTGTGAGCTGATGTTGCGGTCATCTCTTGCACTCCGATCAAGTGTTGCTGCTGCGCTGCCACAGCTGCCGGGGCGCGAGCGGGCGAAGCGCCGTGAGCGCGGACCCTTGGCAGGGGTACCAGCGGTCCCTACACGCGCAGGGTACGACCGGATCACCTGTGGCGATAGGGCCCCGAGACTCATCTGGAAGCCTCCGCGTGGCGGCGTGGTTCCCTCGGGCGTGATCCGGTGGCTATGCCGCCCACGAGGCGGTCCTCGTCGCTGTGTCTCCACGAAGCCTTCATACGGCGTTCACCGGCCCCTCGGCTGCCGGTACACCTCCGGAGGCGAGGATGGTCCCGTGCAGATCACCGAGTACATCGACCTCGTCGAGGACCTCGCCACCGCCGTGCTCAACGGCGAGGGCACCGCGGCCGCGAGCCTGGCCCAGACCGTCAAGTCCGCCGGCCGGGAGGTCCGCAGCCGCGCGCTGCAGACGGACTGAGGTCCCTAGCCGCACCCCTCCGGGCGGCGCATAGTGGTCACGACCGACCCGCACCCGGCACGGGAGTGACGCCATGCAAGAGCCCCAGCGCCCCATCGGCTTCCTCCTGCGGACCCTGGACCGGCTGCTCGAGGACCGCTTCGACGAGGCGCTCGAGAGGCACCGGCTCAGCCGGCGCCAATGGCAGCTGCTCAACGTCCTGGCGGACACCCAGGCCACGGTGGCCCAGCTCGACGAGGCCATTGCCCCCCTCCTTGACGACGGGGCGGAGGAGACGAGCGAGCGGCACCTCGAGCCGCTGCTCGGCGGCGGCCTCGTGGCGGAGAAGGGCGGGGTCTACCGGCTCACCGACCTGGGCCGCATGGAGCTCCACGGTGCGCGGGACACGGTCAACGGCCTGCGCGAGGTGACCGTCCGGGGCCTCGAGGACGGCGAGTACGAGCGCACCCTCCGCGCCCTCGAGGCCATGATCGGCAACCTTTCAGGCTGACGGCGCCCGGCGGGGCAGTTGCGCGCCGCCGCGCCGCCGTCACCATGGCCGGCGGGTGAGGCCGAGGCCCGGCTTGCGCTGGTGCACGGAGAGGTAGCGCAGGCCGCCGGCGCCGGCGGCGAACTGCCGGCGCGACCGCTTCGGCAGCCACACGAGCGCTCCCGGCGCCAGCGCTACCTCCCCGTCCTCGGTCGTGAGCGTCCCGTCCCCGGCGATCACGTGCAGGAGCACATCGAGGTCCGGACCCACATGCTCGCCGATGCTCCCGTGCGGCGGCAGCGCGATCACGTTCGAGTCGAGGTCGCGGTTGCCCATGGTGAGCCGGAAGACGGCACCCGAGGCGTCGACGTCGTCCGCCTGCGCCAGCGAGCGGGTGTCGGCGAGCACACGCGGCAGGGGAGTGGAGGCGGTCCGCGTGACCCGGATCCGCCACTCGGGCCCGCGTTCGAGGTACTCCCAGGAGGAGGCGCCGTACTGGTCGTCCTCGAATTCCGCCCGCAGCGGCCCGGGGTCGAGGTTCGTCACGAGGACGAACGACTCGCCCACGGCGAGGTTCGCGAACGCCGCGAAAACTGCCCGTTTGCGCTGCGGCCTGGGGATTGGCCTGACGTCGAGGTCCATGAACGGCAGGATAGTCGCATGGCTGAACATGGCGAGCGCCTCGCGATTCCGACCCCCCTCTCCGACGTCTCCGGCGTCTACGCCCGCCCGGAGGGGGCGGACGCCACCGTCGTGGTGGCCCACGGCGCCGGTGCGGGGATGGACCACCCGTTCATGGTCGCGTACGCCGACGCCCTCAACGCGCTCGGGCTGGCGACCCTGCGGTTCAACTTCGCCTACAGGGAGGCGGGGAAGAAGCTGCCCGACAGGGCCCCGAAGGCGATCCCCGTCTGGGCGGCCGCGCTCGAGGAGGCGCGGCGCCGCTCCGCCGGGGAGCCGGTGTGGGCCGCGGGCAAGTCGTTCGGCGGGCGCATGGCCTCCCTCGCGGTCGCCGAGGGCGCCATGGCCCCCGCCGGGCTCGTGTTCCTCGGCTACCCCCTGCACCCGGCCGGGAAGCCCGAGAAGCTGCGCGACGAGCACCTGTACGGGATCACGCTGCCGATGTTGTTCCTCTCCGGCACCCGCGACGCGCTCGCCGGGGCGAACCTGCTCGAGGCGGTCGTCGCGAAGCTCCCCACGGCCGCCCTCGCATGGCAGGAGGGCGGCGACCACTCCTTCGCCGTCAGGGGCGCCAAACGGAGCCCCGAGGAGATCGTCGCCCCGCTGGCCCGGCAGACGGCGGAGTTCGTGCGCCGCGGGGCGCACTAGTCCTGCCTCAGGCGGCGGGCGGGGCGGGCGCGGGAGGCTCCTCCACGCCGTCGTGCCTGTCCGGGTCGTCGCGGTCGGCGCGGAGGGCCCGCACCGCGGCGCTGACCGTCGGGTAGAAGTGGTCGACGCCGAACCTCGCCCGGGTGCCGAACCGCACGAGCCTGTCCTTCATGGGGCCCTTCAGCTCGGCGAACACGAGCTGGATGCCGCGCTGGGCGAGCCACTCGTCCAGCTCGATGAGCTCCTCGAGCGCCGTCGTGTCGATGCCCGTGATCGGCTCGGCAGCGAGGACCACGTGGGTCACGGGCCGCCCCGCGGCCTCGACGAGCGAACGGAGGAAGTCCGTGAGCACCGAGCCGTTGGCGAAGAAGAGCGGCGCGTCGAACCGCGCGAGGATGAGGCCGGGGAGCCGGGTGCCCTCGGGGTGCCGGGAGAGGTCGTGGTAGCCGGGAACCTCGTCCAGGTGGCCCAGTTCCGCGCGGTACGGAGTGAACGCGCGGCGGACGAACTCGAGCAGCGCAAGCCCGATCGCCACGAGGATGCCCGGGAGCACGCCGAGCGTCGTCACCCCCACGAAGGCGGCCGCCATCACCGCGGCCTCGCTCCGGCTCATCTGTGCGAGCCGGACGATCTCGGGCGCGTCCACGAGGCCCACCACGGCCACGATCACCACCGCCGCGAGCGTCGCGGTCGGAATGTAGGCGGTGAGGCCGGGGGCGAGGAGCATGAACGCCAGGACGAGGACGGCGGCCACGACGCCCGTGAGCTGGCTGCGGGCCCCCGCCGCCAGGGCCACCGGCGTCCGCGACCCGCTGGCCGAGACGGGCAGGCCGCCCAGGAGCCCGGTCACGGCGTTTGCCAGCCCGATCGCGCCCAGCTCCCGGTTGCCCGAGACGTCGCCGCCGTACCGCGACGCGAGGCTCTTCGACAGCACGCCCGAGTCAGCGAACGTCATGAGGGCGATCCCGGTCGCCGGGACCACCAGTGCCAGGGCGTCTTCTAGGACGACGCCGCGGAACGGCGGGGGCGGCAGCCCGGAGGGGAGGGCGCCGGCCACCGCGGTGCGGGTGCCCAGGCCGAGCAGCCACGTGGCCGCCGCGGAGCCGACCACGGCCGCGAGCATCCCCGCGAGCCGCCAGCCGAGCAGGCCGGCCGCGGCGATGACGGCGAGCGACCCTGCGCCCACCACCACCGAGACCGGATTGGCCGCGGGGAGCGCCGCGGCAAGGGCCACGAGCTGCTCCCACGGGGTGCCGCCCGAGGCGTGGAGCCCGGTCAGCGTGGCCAGCTGTGAGGCGAAGACCACGAGGGCGAGCCCGCTGAGGTACCCGAGCCGGATCGGCCGCGACAGCAGCTGCGTCACCACCCCCAGCCGCAGGAGGGAGCCGGCCACCATGAGCGCGCCCATGAGCAGGGCGAGGAGGCCCGCGAGCGCGACCGCCCGCTCGGCGCTGCCGGCCGCGAGCGGCAGGACGGACGCCGCAATGAGGGGCGCCAGCGCCGAGTCGGGCCCCAGCACGAGGACGCGGCTCGGGCCGACGAGCGCGTACACCGCCATCGGGACGACGGTCGCGTAGAGCCCGGTGACCGGCGGCAGCCCCGCGGCCTGCGCGTACGCCATGCCCGCCGGGATGAGGAGCGCGAACAGCCCCGCGCCCGCCACGACGTCGTCGCGGAGCCAGCGCGGCTCGTAGTGCCGCAGCCACGGCGCGAGGGGAATCCGGCGCAGCATCCGGCGAGCCGCCGCTGCACCGCGCGCCCGCCGCCGATCCACGCCCATGGTGGGATGATGTCGCGCCGCCGCCCGCCCCGCCAGTGCCGGTGGCAGGATGGGAGGGTGAGCACAGCCATCGTCGTCGGCAGCGGGCCCAACGGGCTCGCCGCAGCCGTGCACCTGGCCGCCCACGGCGTGCGGGTGAGGGTGCTCGAGGCCCAGGACGAGATCGGCGGCGGATGCCGCTCCTCCCAGCCCACCCTCCCCGGGGTGGTCGCCGACGACTGCTCGGCCTTCCACCCCCTGGCCGCCGCGTCGCCGTTCCTCACCGGGCTGGGGCTCGAGGAGCACGGACTGCGGTGGCTGTGGCCCGAGGTCCAGCTCTCCCACCCGCTCGACGGCGGCCGCGAGGCAGCCCTGTGGCAGGACCTGGGCCGCACCATGGAGGGGCTCGGCGCGGACGGGCCGGCGTGGGACGCCCTCGTTGGCCGCGCTGCCCGAGACTTCGGCACCATCGTCGGCGAGTTCCTCGGCCCGCTGCTCCACGTGCCCCGGCATCCGCTCGCCCTCGCCCGATTCGGCGCCGACGCCGTCCTCCCGGCAACGCTCACGGCCCGCCGGTGGCGCGGCCAGGAGGCCCGGGCCCTGTTCGCCGGCATCGCCGCGCATGCCTTCGCGCCCCTGGACGCGCCCCTGACCACCTCCGTGGGGCTCGTCCTCGCCGCGTCCGCCCACGCCGTCGGATGGCCCGTCGCCGAGGGCGGCTCCGGGGCCATCGCCTCCGCGCTCGCTGCCCGGCTCGCGCAGCTCGGCGGGACCCTGGAGACGGGGGCCCCCGTCACGGAGGCCGGCGAGCTCGACGGCGCGGACCTCGTCCTCCTCGACCTCGCCCCCGGGGCCGCCGCCCGGCTCCTCGCCCGGCGCCTCCCCGCCAGCACTGCCTCGGCCTACACCCGCTACCGCCACGGCCCCGCGGCCTTCAAGGTCGACTTCGCCATCGAGGGGGACATTCCGTGGCAGGCGGAGCACTGCCGCCGGGCCGGCACCGTGCACCTCGGCGGCACGCTCGAGGAGATCGCCGCGGCGGAGGCGGAGGTGGCCCGGGGCCGGATGCCCGCCCGGCCGTTCGTGCTCGTGGGGCAGCAGTACCTCGCCGACCCCTCGCGCTCGCGGGACGGCATCAACCCGATCTGGGCCTACGCCCACGTCCCGCGGGCGTACCCGGGCGACGCAACGGAGGCGCTCACCGCCCAGATCGAGCGGTTCGCCCCCGGGTTCAGAGCCAGGGTCCGCGCCACGGCCGTGCGCGGGCCCGCGGCCCTCGAGTCCCACAACGCCAACTACGTGGGCGGGGACATCGGCACCGGCGCCACCTCGGGGTTCCAGCTGCTCGCACGCCCGCGCCTGGCCGCCAACCCCTATGCGACCGGGGTCCCCGGCGTGTACCTGTGCTCGGCGGCCACCCCGCCCGGGCCGGGAAGCCACGGCATGTCCGGCTACCGTGCGGCACAGGCAGCGCTCGGCTGGCTCGCGCGCCGCTAGGGTGGACGGGTGCACGACCCCCACAGGACCGCCTTCCCCTTCGAGGACCTGCGCCGGCGCCCCGACGTCGAAGCCCCCAACCTGCAGGCCTTCGACGCCACCGACAGGCTCCTCGGCGCCCGCGGCCTCGAACAGGCGGTGGCGCGCGGACTCGCCGGGCGGGAGATCGCCGTCATCGGCGACGCCTACGGCGCGGTCACGCTCCAGCTCGCCGCCGCCGGCTACGACGGCGTCCGGGTCCACCAGGACCTCGTGACCGGCCGGGCCGCGCTCGCGGGCAACGCCGCTGCGCTCGGGCTGGCGGCAACCTACGAGGAGCACGAGCTGGACGCCAGCCTGCTCACGGGCGCCCGGCTCGTCCTCGCCCAGCTGCCGAGGGGCCTCGCGGAGCTCGAGGAGCTCGCCGACGCGGTGGCCCGCTGGGCGGCCGACGACGTTGTGCTGGCCGCTGGCGGCCGCGTCAAGCACATGACGCTTGCCATGAACGGCGTCCTCGCCACGCGCTTCACCGAGGTCGCGGCGGAGCTCGCGGTGCACAAGTCCCGGCTCCTGACCGCTGCCGGCCCGCGCCCCGTCCCCGAGCTGCCGCCCTTCCCGGTGTGCGCAGCGCACGACGACGTCGGCCTGACCCTGTGCGCGTACGGCGGCGCCTTCGCAGGTGCGCGCCTCGACCTCGGCACCCGCTTCCTGCTCGGGTTCCTCGACCGCATCCCCGGCGGCCCCGGGACCACCGCAGTGGACCTGGGCTGCGGCACCGGCGCCCTCGCGGCCGCCTACGCCCTCCGGCACCCCGGTGCCCGGGTTGTGGCCACCGACCGCTCGGCCGCGGCGGTCCGCTCGGCGCGCGCCACCCTGGAGGCGAACGGGGTAGCGGGCCGCGTCGCCGTCGAGCACGACGACGCCGGGGGAGACCAGCCGGAGGCGTCCGCCGACGTCGTGCTCCTCAACCCGCCCTTCCACCTCGGCGCGAGCGTGCACGCCGGGGCGGGGCTCAAGCTCATCGACGCCGCCGGCCGGCTCCTGAAGCCCGGCGGCGAGCTGTGGTGCGTGGCCAACAGCCACCTGGGCTACCGGGCCGCGCTGCAGCGGGCGGTGGGCCGGACGGAGGTGGCCGGGCGCAACCGGAAGTTCACCGTGACACGCTCGGTGCGCCGCGCCGCCGCCCGGGACGCCCCTGGGGCGGACTCCCGGCCAGAAGGCCCTTCTCGTCCTCCGGCTCCCGGCGTACCGTCGGAGGGGCCATGACCGAACAGCAGCCCTACGAGCTCCTCCGCCGCTACGCGGACTTCGAGCTGCGTCGCTACCCCGCCCATACCGTGGCGGAGGTCGAGGTGCGCGCATCCTTCGACAGGGCAGGCAACGCCGCCTTCCGCCACCTCTTCAACTACATCAGCGGCAGCAACACGGCCCGGCAGTCCCTGGCCATGACCGCGCCGGTGGTGCAGGAGGCCACCCCAGGCCGCCTGCCGTCCCAGAAGATGGCGATGACGGCCCCCGTGCTCCAGAGCGGACCGCTCGACGCCGGTGCTGCCGGCCGGGGCCGCCCGGAGGAGGGCGTCTACGTGGTGGCGTTCGTGCTCCCCGCCGGCATGACCCAGGAGTCGGCGCCGGTGCCCGCTGATCCGCGAGTGCGGATCCGGTCGGTGCCGCCCTCAACGGCGGCCGTGCTGCGCTTCTCCGGGCGCGGGTCCGGTGCGGCGTTCGCCCGGCGCGCCAGGGAGCTGCGGGAGGCCATGGCCGCGGCCGGCCTCGAGTCCTCGGGGGCGCCCCGGTTCGCGCGGTTCGACCCGCCGTTCAAGCCCTTCTTCCTGCGCCGCAACGAGGTCGTGCAGGACGTGGCACGGTCCTAGGCTCCGGCTGCCGGCCCGCGCACGGCGAAGTCTCCTAGGAGTTCGGCGAGCGTGTCCTCCCCGCTGGCCGCGACGGCAGGATCGCTGCCTTCCGTCACCGCCGCGATGAGGCCGAAGTGGAGGGCCCAGCCGGCCGCCCTCAGCCAGCAGTCGTGGCCGTAGGCGGCACCCAGCTGCGCCCTGAAGGCAGCCCGGTCCCGGGAGCCGAAGAGCTGCCACGCGCACGCGAGGTCCACGGCCGGGTCGCCCGCGCACGCGTCGCCGAAGTCGATCACCGCACTGAGCCGGCCGTCCGCGCCGAGGAGCACATTGCCGGGGTGCAGGTCCCCGTGCACCCACCGGCGCGGGCCCGGATGCGCAGCGGCACTCCTGAACCCGTTCCAGAGCCGCGCGAGGGCGGCCGCATCCGCCCGTGCGCCCGCCCGCACGAGGCGCCCGCGCACCGCGGCGTCGATCGAGTCGAGTCCGCCGTCGCGGAACGGGTTCGCCGGCGCCCCCGCGGACGCGGGAGCGTGCAGCGCCACGAGGAAGGACGCCAGCCGGGCGGCGGCGGCCCCCCGCAGACGGGCCGGGACGGCGAGCGCGGGCAGGCCGTCCGCCCACAGGCACACGCTCCAGTCCCACGGGTAGCCGCGTCCCGGACGGCCGCGGCGCACGGGCAGCGGCAGCCCGACGTCGACGCCGGCCGCCGCGAGCCGGGCCGCCGCAGCCGGGACGACCTTGAGCTCCTTGAGCAGCAGGGGGGCGGCGGGCGTCCGCCGCGGGAGGCGCACGCACAGGTCGTCGCCGAGGCGGAAGACGAGGTTGTCCCAGCCGACGGCGGCCGGTCGCAGCGCCCGGTCGGCGAGGTCCGGATGCTGGTCCGCCAGGAGCCCGGCCACCAGATCCGCGGTGACAGGGACTTCCTGCTCTGGTACGGAAGTCGCCGGCATGCATGATCCTCGGTTCGGCGGTGGGACAATGGCCTCCACGGTAACGTACTCCGAAGTAGCTCGTCCGTGATTCTGCCGAGAGGACCCAGTGACGGAGACCCGCCAGTCAGCCGCCCGACGTGGGACCAATTTGCCCCGCATGGGCGACTTCAACCTCACCGTGATCCTCGACGCCATCCGCCGCTCCGAGTCCGGCCTCAGCCGGGTCGAGCTCGCCCAGATCGTCGGCCTGTCGCCGCAGACCATCTCCAACATCTCGCGCCGCCTCCTGGACCAGAAGCTCATTGTCGAGGCCGGGAAGGAGGGCTCCGGGCCGGGCAAGCCGCGCACGATCCTCAGGCTCAACCCGCAGGGCATGTACGCCCTCGGGGTGCACCTCGATCCGAGCCTGGTCACCGTAGTGCTCCTCGATCTCGTGGGGCGGATCGTGGAGAAGGAGATGTTCGTGACCCCCCGCAGCCACGAACCGGACGAGGTCGTCGCCGCGATCGCCCGGTCAGTCGAGGGGCTCCTCGGGCGCTCCGGCATCGCCCGCGAGCTCGTGGCCGGCGTCGGCGTGGCAGCACCCGGGCCGATCGACCTGGACCGCGGCGCCGTGGTCGGTCCGCCGCTGCTGCGCGGCTGGGTCGACGTCCCCCTGCAGGCGATGGTCCAGGAGGCCACCGGCCTGCCGGCCATCATGGACAAGGACGTCACCGGCGCCGCCGTCGCGGAGACTTGGGCCGGGGCACCCGGCGGGGCGGACAGCTTCGCCTTCTTCTACCTGGGAACCGGGCTCGGCTGCGGCCTCGTCCTCGGCGGCGAGGTCTACCGGGGCAGCTCGGGCAACGCCGGCGAGATCGGGCACATCATGGTGGACCCGGACGGCCCGGAGTGCTTCGACGGGTGCGGGATGCGCGGGACGATCGCCACCGTGCTCGAGCCGGTGCGGCTCGTCGGCGAGGCCATCGAGGCTGGGGTGCTCTTCCCGCTCGGCGACGAGCCCACGGCCGAGGACTTCCAGGAGGCCTTCGCGCACCTGAGCGGTCTCGCCGGCAGGGGCGACGAGCACGCCGTCGCGATCCTGAGCGCGGCCGCGCGGAAACTCGCGTGGGCCGCCGCCGTCGTCGGCAACCTCCTCGACGTCGACAGGATGGTCTTCGGCGGGCCCTTCTGGGCGCCGGTGGCCGATTTCTGCCTCGAGGTGCTGCCCGACATGGTCAACGGACTCCTGGCGGCCCGTGGGATCTACCGGGTCGAGATCGCGGGGACCGGGCTGGGCGAGGACGTCGGCGCCGTGGGGGCCGCGTGCCTCGTGCTGGAGCGTGCGCTCGCGCCGAGGGCAGAGCGGCTCCTGCTCGGCGGGTAGCATGGGCACCAAGCCGCCGGCGCAGGCGCCCAGGCGGTGCGGGCACAGGAGGGGGACGCCATGCTCCAGCACGTCGACGGGGGGCCGCCGGCACCGTCGCTGAGCGCCAGCGAGCTCGGAGAGGCAGCGCGGGTCATCGCCGCCGTCTCCCGCCAGTTCGAAGCGAAGGTGGTCGGCCAGGACCGCCTGCGGCAGACCCTGCTCATCGGCCTCCTCACCGGGGGCCACGTGCTGCTCGAATCGGTTCCCGGGCTCGCCAAGACGACCGCCGCCTCGACGCTCGCGGACTCGATCCGGGGCTCCTTCCGGCGCATCCAGTGCACCCCCGACCTCCTGCCGAGCGACATCGTGGGCACGCAGGTCTACGACGCACGCGACGCGAGCTTCACCACCCAGCTCGGCCCCGTGCACGCCAACATCGTGCTCCTCGACGAGATCAACCGGTCGAGCGCGAAGACGCAGAGCGCCATGCTCGAGGCGATGCAGGAGCGTCAGACCAGCATCGGCGGCGAGGTCCACCGGCTCCCGGAGCCGTTCCTCGTGCTCGCCACCCAGAACCCCATCGAGCAGGAGGGCACCTACCAGCTCCCCGAGGCGCAGATGGACCGGTTCATGCTCAAGGATGTGCTCGACTACCCGACGCCCGAGGAGGAGGCCGAAGTCCTGCACCGGATCGACCGGGGCGTCTACGCCGCGGACGCCTCGACCGGGCCAGCAGCGGACCTCGGCGAGGTGGAGGGGCTCCAGACCGCGGCCCGCCGGGTGTACCTCGACCCCGCCATCGTGCGCTACATCGTAGGGCTGACGTACGTGACCCGGCACGCAGACCAGTACATCGACCCGCGCCTGGCGGGCTACATCGAGTTCGGCGCGAGCCCCCGCGCCTCGATCGCCTTCGCCGCCGCGGCGCGGGCTGCGGCCCTCCTGTCCGGGCGCGACTACGTGGTCCCCGAGGACGTCAAGTCGCTCGCGCACCGGGTGCTGCGCCACCGGGTCATCCTCGGCTTCGAGGCCGCCGCGGACCACGTGCCCGTGGAGACCGTCATCGACGCCCTCGTCGCCGCCGTGCAGACCCCTTAGGGCGCCCCCATGCGCGCCAGCCTCGTGGCGAAGGTCGCCTCGAAGATGTTCATCTTCGCCCACCGCCGGGCGCGGACGATGCTCGACGGCGAATACGGTGCGGTGTTCCGCGGCCGCAGCCTCGACTTCGACGACCTGCGCGCCTACACGCCCGGCGACGAGATCCGCGACATCGACTGGAAGGCGTCCGCCCGCCTCGGGTCCCCCCTCGTGCGGAGGTACGCGGCCGTCCGCAAGCAGACGGTCGTCCTCGTGGCGGACACCGGGCGGGGCATGGCGGCGGTGTCCCGCAGCGGGGAGCCCAAGCGCGAGATCATGCTCATGGCCCTCGGCGTCATGGGCTACCTCGCGTACCGGCACGGGGACCAGCTGGCCCTCGTCGCCGGGGACTCCTCGGCCACCGCGGCCCACCCGCCGCGCACGGGCCAGGCCCACCTCGAGCAGATCCTGCGCCGGCTCGAGTCCTCCGCCGGCTCCTCCGCGTCCCGCAGCGACCTCACGGCCCAGCTCGCCCAGGTCGCCCGCACCATCCGGCGCCGGGGCCTCCTCGTCGTCGTCGCCGACGAAGCAGTCCTGGACGACGAGGACGAGGCGCTCCTGGCCCGCCTCGCCGTCCAGCACGAGATCCTCTGGATCACCGTCCTGGACGCCGAACTCGTCGGCGCCGCCGCACCACGGCGGAGCTACGACGTCGACGGCGGCGCGCTGCTCCTCGGCCGGCTCGCCGCCGAGGCGGAGGTGGTCCGCGAGTACGGGCGCCTCATGGCCGAGCGCACCGAGCGCCGCGAGCGGATCCTGAACCGCCTCGGCATCGTCGAGGGACGCCTCGGCTCCGTCGACGAGGTCCTCCCGGGCATCTTCCGGCTCCTGGAAAGGCACCGCCGTGCCCGCTGACACCCCGTTCTACGGGCCCCTCGCCTACTCGGGCTTCTGGCTCTTCCTGGGCCTGGCGCTCGCGGCCGCCGCGGCCGGCTGGGTCGGCTACGCCGTGGTCAGCACCCGTCCGCCCCGGCCCGTGGCGGACGCGTCCATCCCGCGTTTCCACGCCTCGCCGGGCCTCCGCCGGGTGTACCTCGGCAGGATCGAGGAGATCGCCGAACTGCTCGAGGCCGGGGAGATCGGCTCCCGCACCGCCGCCCAGGAGCTCTCGCGGATCGTCCGCGGATTCGTGCAGGAGGTCACCGGCGTCGGGGCCTCCCGCATGACTCTCGAGGAACTGCGCCGTCAGCCGGTCCCGGCGGTGGCCGCCGCCGTCGAGCGCTTCTACCCGGGCGAGTTCTCCGCCCCGGGGGAGCCGGATGCCGAGGCCGCCCTGGCCGCCGCCCGGACGGTGGTGGGCTCGTGGACCTGAACTACGCGTGGCTCCTGGTGCCGGGGGTGCTGGCCCTCCTCGGCGCCGCCGCCGTGGTGCTGAGGAGGCGGAAGGGCACGGACGACGCCGTTCCGGTCGCCCACGGCGACCGGCTCGCCTCCCTGCCGAGCTACCGGCGGCTCGTGCGGAGGCAGCGGATCTGGCTCGCCGTCGTCGTCGGCGCCGCCCTCGTCCTCGCGGGGGCTCTCCTCGTCGCCGCCGCCCGGCCGATCCTCGCCTCCTCCCAGCGGCCCGAGCAGCGCAGCCGCGACATCATCCTGTGCCTGGACACCTCGGGGTCGATGAGCCGGGCCGACTCGGCGATCGTGGACGTCTTCGCCTCCATGGTCCGGGACTTCCACGGCGAGCGGATCGGCATGACGATCTTCGACGGCAGCGGCGTCCAGGTCTTCCCCCTCACCGACGACTACTCCTACATCGAGGAGCAGCTGGGCCGGGCCCAGACCGCCTTCGACCGGCGCGGCGGCGACCCGTCCTTCTTCGAGGGCACCTCCGAGGGGCGCGGCACGTCCCTGATCGGCGACGGCCTGGCCGCGTGCGTGATGAACTTCCCGCGCCTCGGCACCGAGAAGCGCTCCCGCTCGGTCATCCTCTCGACGGACAACTACCTCGCCGGACGGCCGATCTTCACGCTGCAGCAGGCGGCCGACTTGGCGACCTCGAGCCAGGTCAAGGTCTACGCCCTCAACCCCGCGGACTTCGGCAGCACCACCCCCACCCAGGAGACCCTCGGCCTGCGCACCGCGGCCGAGTCCACCGGCGGGACCTACTTCCCGCTGCGGAGCACCACCGCAGCGCGCAGCATCATCGCCCAGATCCAGGCGAGCGAGGCGACCGCCACGAAGGCCGCGGCCCGCGGACTCGTCGCCGACAAGCCGGAGGTGCCCCTGGGCATCGCCCTCGCCGCGGGCCTGGTGCTCGCCCTGGGGCTGTGGAGGGCGCGGACATGACGGTGCTGCCCGTGATCCCCTGGTGGGCCGCGCTCGCGGCCAGCGTCCTCGTCCTCGGCGTGGTGGGCTGGGCCGCCTGGCGCGCCCTGGCCGCGGGGCGACCGCGCGTGCCGTGGATCCTCCGGTGCCTGCTGGCCGTGTTCCTCGTCGCGGCCGTGTGGCGGCCGGGCATTCCCGGCGCCGAGGCGCAGGGCGCGGCAAGCGATGTGAACGTGTTCTTCGTCGTCGACCTCACCACGAGCTCCGCCGCGGAGGACTACGGCGGCAGGCCCCGCCTCGAGGGCATGCGCGCGGACATGGCGGCCATCGCCGAGCGCCTCGCGGGGGCCAAGTTCGCCGTCATCACGTTCGATACCAAGGGCAGCGTCAGGATGCCCCTGAGCGCGGACACCTCCGCCCTCGAGACGACCGCCGAGACCATGCGCCCCGCCTACTACCTCTACTCGCAGGGCTCGAGCATCACCGCGGGCGCCGACGCCCTGCGGCAGCGGCTCGAGGCATCGGCCCATGACGCCCCGGAGCGCCAGCGCGTGGTGTTCTACCTGGGCGACGGGGAGCAGACGAGCGCAGGCGCGCCGGCCCCGATGGGGATCGACCGCGGCCTCGTCAGCGGGGGAGCGGTGCTCGGGTACGGCACGGCCTCCGGCGGCCGGATGCGGGAGAACGCGCCGGATGCGCAGGGCGAGCAGCCGTACCTGCTCGACCCGACCACCGGCGCGGACGCCGTGAGCCGGATCGACGAGGACGCCCTGCGCGGGCTCGCGGGCCAGCTCGGGGTCCCCTACGTGCACCGCGGCCCCGGGGACGCCGTGGATGCGGCCCTCGTCCAGGCGCAGCCCGGGACCCTGAGGCCCACCGCGGAGTCGGGGCTGTTCGGCCGGTTAGAGCTCTACTGGATCTTCGCCCTGGCGGCGTTCGGGCTCACCCTGGCCGAGGTCGTCCGGTCAGGCCGTGCGCTGCTGGAGGTCCTGCCGGTGCGGAGGCCGGGATGACGGCGCTGCTGGGGCGGCCGCCCCGGACCGGACCGGGTCCTGCGGAGGAGAGCCCAGACCGGCGCGCTGCGCGGCTGCGGCGCCGGTCCCGGCTGCTCCTGGGCGGCCTGCCCTTCGTCCTGGTCGCCCTGCTGGCGGCCGCCAAGCTGCTGGGCATGAACGCCTACGCCCAGGAAGCCATCGTGGCCTTCGACGGCAAGGACGCCGCCGGCGTCGCCTCCGGCGCGGCGGGCATGGGGTTCCTCGACGTCGTCGAGACGCACAAGTCCCACTTCGCCGCCGGCGACGCCGCCGTCCTCGCGGGGGACTGGACGCGGGCCCGCGCGGAGTTCGAGGAGGCGCTGCGCCGGACGGGGCCCGACGACGAGTGCACGGTGCGGGTCAACCTGGTGCTGACCATCGAGAAGCTCGGGGACGCGGCACGGGACGCGGGCGACACCGCGAAGGCGGGGGTGCTCTACCGCGACGGGGAAGCCGTGGCCGAGGCCGCCCCGCAGGGCTGCTTCCAGCAGAACAGCCCGCAGAACCAGCAGCAGCAGGGCCAGAGGCTCGGCGAGGCCAAGGACCGGCTGCAGGGTAAGCAGGGCACCCCTGGCCCCTCCAGCCAGCCGGCCGGAACCCCAAGCCAGCAGGGCCAGCCCGGGCAGCAGGGCACCCCCGGCCAGCAGGGCCAGACGCCCGCGCCCTCGGCGCCGCCGTCGCCCGGGCAGGGCCAGACGCCCCAGGACCAGCGGCTGAGGAACCTCGAGCGCAAGTCGCAGGCCGGGCAGCAGCAGCGCTCGGACGGCCAGCAGCGCAACGACTACCTCGACAGCCCGCCGTCTGCCCCGGTCGACAGGCCCTGGTAGCAGTCACATTCCGTCACTGCAGGACACATTCCGGCGGGGGCTTGATGGACCCGCGCCCGCCTTTCTAGGCTCGTAGGCAAGTTGCTCGTGCAACGTGTCAGCGATCCCCCTCAGCGGGGATGTGGGTGCCCCCGTGTGGGCCTGACATTTGCCGCAGGGACCAGTCCTGGTCGTACAGCGCCAGCCGCGGCGGCGCGCCAGGAACGGACCTTCCCTGCGATCCCTGAAGAACACTGCCCTGGCGATGCGCCGTGCTCCGGCGCGCCAGTGCAGACCGGACACCCAAGGATGCAGATGTCACCACCGACCCTCATCGACGTACCCGGCGCAGCAGCCCCGGCGCCCATCGCCCTCTCCTACGAGCTGTTCCCGCCGCGCAGCCCGGCGGCCTCGCAGACCCTGTGGACCACCATCCGCGAGCTCGAGGCCACCGATCCCGACTATGTCTCAGTGACGTACGGGGCGAGCGGGTCCAACCACGACACCGCCCTCGACCTCGTGGACCGCCTCCAGCTCGAGACCACGCTGCGCCCGCTGGCCCACCTCACGTGCGTCGGCGGGACGCCCGAGGAGCTCACCGGCGTCGTCAACGAGCTCCTGGACCGCGGCGTGCGCGGGATCCTCGCCCTGCGGGGGGACGCCCCGCGGGACGGCGCCCTTCCGCGCGGTGCGCTGGGCCACGCCCAGGACCTCATCGAGCTGATCCGACGGGCCGAGGGCCGCCGGTGCGCCCAGTTCGCGGCCGGCAAGGTCGCCATCGGGGTGGCAGCGTATCCTACGCGCCACCCGGAATCGCCCAGCGAGGTCCACGACATCGAGGTCCTCCTGGCCAAGCAGCGCTCGGGGGCGGACTTCGCCATCACGCAGGTCTTCTTCCGCGCCGAGCAGTACGCCTCGCTCGTGCACCGTGCACGGCGGGCGGGCGTGACGATTCCCATCATCCCGGGGATCATGCCCTTCACGAGCCTGCGCCGCGTCGAGAAGCTCGCCCAGCTCTCCGGCGTCGCCCCAGACCCCGCCCTCGTCGACAGGCTCCGTGCCGCCGGCGGCGATGCGGCGGCCGTCCGCAGGATCGGCACCGAGGCCAGCGTCCGCCTGGCCGAGGCCGCGCTCGCCGCCGGCGCCCCGGGCCTGCACCTCTACACGTTCAACGAGCACGGCGCGGCGCTGGACGTCCTCGCCCGGCTCGACCTCCCGCGGCCGCGCCGGCCGCTGCTCGCGGCCCGCCACCGGGCCGCCGTCTGACCCCCTGACCTCTCCACCACCAAGGACTCCACCATGACTGCCCAGCACACCCCTGCCCAGTTCCCGTCTGCCACCGTCCTCGGCTACCCGCGCATCGGCCGCCGCCGCGAGCTCAAGAGGGCCGTCGAGGCCTACTGGGCCGGCACCAGCTCCCTGGCAGAGCTCGAGGCCTCGGCCGAGGCGCTCCGGCTCGCCACCGTGGACCGCCTCGCCGAGCTCGGCCTGACCGGCACCGCCGCCGTCCCCGGCACCTTCTCCTTCTACGACCAGGTCCTCGACACGCTCGTCGCCCTCGGCGCGGTCCCCGCGCGCTTCGGGGCGCTGCACGACGGCGACGGCCGCCTCGGTCTTGACGCCTACTTCACGCTCGCCCGCGGCACCGCCGAGCAGCAGCCGCTGGAGATGACCAAGTGGTTCGACACCAACTACCACTACCTCGTGCCCGAGATCGGCCCCGAGACCGAGTTCTCGCTCTCCTCGGAGCGCATCGTCGAGGAGTTTTCGCTCGCCCGGGCGCACGGGACCGTCACCCGGCCCTACCTCGTCGGGCCCGTCACCTTCCTCGCGCTGTCGAAGGCGTCCGACGGCGCGCCGGCCGGCTTCGCGCCGCTGTCCCGCCTCGAGGACATCCTCCCGGTCTACGCCGAGCTCCTCGAGAAGCTCGCCGCCGCGGGCGCCCCGTGGGTCCAGCTCGACGAGCCTGCCCTGGTGGCCGACCTCGACCTCCCCGGCGGCACCTCGCCCGCCGAGGTGAGCGCCGCCGTCGAGCGCGCCTACGCCGTCCTCACGGCGCCGGCCGCCGGGTCCGGGCGCCCGGCGATCCTCCTCTCCGCCCCGTACGGAAGCCTCGGCGAGCAGGCCGCCGCCGTGGCGGCGACGGGTGCCGAGGCGGTGGCGCTGGACCTGTTCAAGGGCCGGCTGCCCGCAGACCTCGGGCAGTTCGCCGGCAAGACCGTCGTGGCCGGGGTCGTGGACGGCCACAACATCTGGCGCAACGACCTCGCCGCATCCGCCGCCACGCTCGACGCCCTCCGCGAGGCCGGCGCGCGCCACGGCTTCGAGGTCGCCGTCGCGACGTCCACCTCGACCTTCCACGTCCCGCACGACGCCGAGGAGGAGACCCAGCTCGACCCGCAGCTGCGCAGCTGGCTGGCCTTCGCCGACCAGAAGGTGCGCGAGGTCGTGACGCTCGCCGGCCACCTCGCCGCGCCGGGCTCCCAGGACGCGGCCCTGGCGGACTCCTCGCGGATCCTCGCCACCCGCGCCGAGGCGCCGGGCGTACGCCGGCCGGAGGTCCGCGAGCGCACCGCGGCCCTCACCGCCGAGGACTTCTCCCGCTCCGTGTACGGCGTCCGCGCCCAGGCCCAGGAGGCCGTACTCGACCTGCCCCCGCTGCCCACCACGACCATCGGCTCCTTCCCGCAGACCGCCGAGGTCCGCAGCGCGCGCGCCCGCCTGACCAAGGGCGCGATCGACGAGGCCGAGTACGAGCGGCTCATGAAGGACGAGATCGCCCGGGTCATCGCCCTGCAGGAGGAGCTCGGCTTCGATGTGCTCGTCCACGGCGAGCCCGAGCGCAACGACATGGTCCAGTACTTCGCAGAGCACCTCGACGGGTTCGATGTGACGGTCCACGGCTGGGTGCAGTCCTACGGCTCCCGCTGCACGCGCCCCTCCATCCTGTGGGGCGACGTCTCCCGGCAGGCCGGCCCGTCGATCCTCTGGGGCGACGCGGACAGCGCCGCGCCCATCACCGTCCCATGGGCCGCCTACGCCCAGTCCCTCACGGACAAGCCCGTCAAGGGCATGCTCACAGGCCCCGTCACGATCCTCGCGTGGTCGTTCGTGCGCGACGACCAGCCGCTCGCGGAGACCGCCAACCAGGTGGCCCTAGCCCTCCGCGACGAGATCGCCGACCTCGAGGACGCCGGCATCCGCATCATCCAGGTCGACGAGCCAGCCCTCCGGGAGCTCCTGCCCCTGCGCGCCGCCGACCGCCCTGCGTACCTGGACTGGTCGGTCAAGGCGTTCCGGCTCGCCACGGGCGGCGCCGGCGACGCGACCCAGGTCCACACGCACCTGTGCTACTCGGAGTTCGGCGTCATCATCGACGCGATCGACGGCCTCGACGCCGACGTGACCTCGATCGAGGCCGCCCGCTCCCGCATGGAGGTCGTCACCGACCTCGAGGCGCACGGATTCGGCCGAGGCGTGGGCCCGGGCGTCTACGACATCCACTCGCCCCGCGTGCCCGGCCAGGAGGAGATCGAGGAGCTGCTGGCCCGGGCCGTCGAGCACGTCCCCGCCCGGCAGCTGTGGGTCAACCCGGACTGCGGGCTCAAGACGCGCGGCTACGAGGAGACCGAGGCCTCGCTGCGGAACCTCGTGGCGGCGGCGAAGGTGGCCCGGGCCGCGCTCGCGGACGTGTCCTCGGCCGTCTGAGTGCGGTGACACGCTGCGGGGCCCCCGTCGCGCCGGGGGCCCCGCAGCCGTGCCGGGCGGGACTCAGTCCCAGAGCACCTCGTCGTCGACCACGCCGTCGGCGTCCGCCGCGGCCACGAGCACCTCGTCCGTGAAGTGCTCGCCGAGGGTGAAGTCGAGCACGAAGTACCGCTCAGGCTGCGCGGGGTAGATGCCCACATGGGCGACCCGGAGGGCCTTGAGGAACACCTCGTCCGTGATGTCCTGGGCGCGGTCCACGCCGAAGACGGACCGGACCTCGCCGTCGTCCACGTTCTGGCAGTGGAACCGCCGGTACTGCTCCGCGGCGCTGTCCTCGTCCTCGAGCTGCTGGCCGATGAGCTCCCGGACGGACTCGACGAGCTCGGGGAGGAAGCGGAGGCGGTAGTCGACCTTGTGCAGCGCCGCCTCGTCCAGCCGGTCCTGGGCGGTGATGTTGAGGTCGAGCTCGACGGGGACGCCGTCGAGGGTGAACCTGCCGGCCACAGCCCTCCCGGCGCTGGGCGCGAGGGCGATCTCACCGAAGTGCTGGCTCACTGCCGTCTCCATGACAGAACGATAAGCCCGTACCGGCGCGGCAGGCCAGCGTCCCTAGGCGAGCCGCGCGAGCAGCGCCGCCGCGTCGTGCGGGGCCCGCCCGTCGGCGTCGTTGTCGAAGTAGACGTACGCGTCGCGGCCGGCGGCGAGCCAGTCCCGGACGCGCCCGGCCCACCGGTCCAGCGAGGCGTCCGAGTAGCCGCCCCCGTAGAGGCGGCTCTCGCCGTGCAGCCGGGCGTACCGGATCCCGGAGGTGTCCGCGTCGACCTCCGGCCACGTCCCGGCGCTGTCGGAGGCGACCATGCAGATGCCCTCCCGCGCGAAGAGCTCCCGCGCCTCGGTGCCGGCGAAGCTCTCGTGGCGGGGCTCTACGGCGTGCAGGATCGGCCGGTCCGCGGCGGCCTCGACCAGGGCCCTGTCATCGGGGACCTTGGCGTCGTGGCGGGCGGCGAGGGCCGCCGCGTCCGCCGTGGTGCGCGGAAGGAGGTCGAAGAACTCGGCCAGGCGCCCGGCGTCGAACGCCATCCTCGCCGGGAGCTGCCACAGGACCGGGCCGAGGGTGTCGCCGAGGGCGAGGACACCTGAGGCGAGGAAGTTCGCTAGCGCGGTCTCGGCGCCGCGCAGCTGGAGCATGTGGGTGATGTAGCGGCTGCCCTTGACCGCGAACACGAACCCCTCCGGGACGGCGGCCTTCCACGCCTCGTAGGAGGAGGGCCGCTGGAGGGAGTAGAAGGAGCCGTTGAGCTCGGCGGAGGTCAGCTGGCCGGCGAGGTAGGCGAGCTCGTCCGCCTGCCGCAGGCCCTTCGGGTAGAAGTCGCCGCGCCAGCTGGCGTACCGCCAGCCGGAGGTGCCGATGAACGCGCGGGCCATGCCGGACACGCTACCGGTCCGCCGGTCCGCGCCCGGTCCGCGCGGTGCGCACAGGCAGCGCCGCGAGCTGCTCGGCCACGAGGTCGAGGAAGAGCCGGGTGGCGGAGTCCGCGGCGGCGTGCGGGCGGAGGGCGAAGATGTTCCGTGCAAGCCGGATCTCCGGCACGTCGACGAGCACGACCCCCTCGGGGGTGGCCTGGAGCGCGAGCTCGGGCACCAGGGCCGCGCCCAGTCCGGCCGAGGCCAGCCCGAGGCTCGCGTTGAAGTCGTCGCTGTAGGCCACCACCCGCGGGGCGAGGCCGCAGCCGGCGAAGAGCCGGTCGATCACGGTCGCGTCGGACGTCCCCGGGTGGTGGACGATCCACGGCATCCCGCCCAGCTGGTCCGCGGTGACCCGGGCGCCCTCCGCGATGCCCCAGGACTGCGGCAGGACCACGTGGAACGGGTCGTCGCCGATCCAGAGGCGCTCAGCGGTGTGCGGCCAGGCGAGGCCGCTCTGGCCCACCTGGTAGACGAGGACCACATCGAGCCCCCCGCCCGAGGCGAGCCTGCGGATGGTGTCCCCGGGCTCGGCCACGGACACGTGCAGGTCGAGCCCGAGCCGGCGCCACCGCTCGCCGCTGAGGACGCGGGGCAGCACGTAGGTCGCGAGGCTCGGGAAGATGCCGAGCCGGAGCTCCCGCCCGGCCGCGTCGGCGGCCCGGGCCGTCGCGGCCTTGAGCGCGTCGATGTCCGTGAGGACCTTCTCGGCGTGGCGGATCATCACGAGGGCGGCCTCGGTGGGGACGATGCTGCGCGGCGTGCGGCGGAAGAGCTCGACGCCGGTCTCGCGCTCGAGCGCCGCCATCTGCTGCGACACGGCCGACGGCGTGTACCCCAGCTGGGCGGCGGCCGAGGCGAACGAGCCGAGGCGGACCACTTCGATGAGGGTCGTCAGGTGCACAGGGTTGACCACGTCGTCTCCTTCCGGCCGCGACCCGCCCAGCCTACGACACACCGCGACACGCCGTGAGATGGGCGACACGCACCTGTGCGCGGGTGTGGGAACCGGGCATCCACAGCCTGTGGACGCAGGGCCCTGAAGGGCGGGAATACGGGCATCCGGCGGTGCATTAAATGTGGGTCGGCTGTGGACTCACGGGGTGAGGAATGACATACTTGTAAGACAACATCTTGGGGTCCTCGGCAGCGGGGTGCACTACATGTAGTATCGAGGGCACCGAGGTGCGCAGGACTGGATCACAGGGCTGTCAGGGCGGCCGTCGGTGCGGCAGCGGCGAACGCCTCGGCTGGGGAAGCTTTGGAGAATGGGGTAAGGATTCATGAACGTCACGGTCTACACGAAGCCGGCCTGCGTGCAGTGCAACGCGACCTACCGTGCCCTCGACAAGAAGGGCATCGCCTACCAGAGCGTCGATGTCACCCAGGACCCGGAGGCCCTCGAGCGCCTCAAGGCCATGGGGTACATGCAGGCGCCCGTCGTCGTCACGGACGCCGACCACTGGTCCGGCTTCCGCCCGGACAAGATCGCGGCGATCGCCGAGGGCAGCTCGGCAGCCTCGGTGGCCTGACCCACGGCGTCGGGCACGCCCCGACTCCACCGTCCCAACGAGGGAGTGCGCTGAGATGACCTCCCAGGTCCTCGCCGCGGCCGACGCCGGGGCAACGGGTTCGGATGCCGGATCCCGCCCCACGTCGGCGCGACTCATCTACTTCTCCTCCGTCTCGGGCAACACGCGCCGGTTCATCGACAAGCTCGGCCTGGAGGCCGCGCGGATCCCGCTGCACCAGGGTGATGCGGCCCTCAGGGCCACGGTTCCCTTTGTGCTCGTGGTTCCGACGTACGGGGGGACCGGGGGAGCGGGATCCGTGCCCAAGCAGGTCATCAGATTCCTCAACGACCCGCACAACAGGTCGCTCATCCGGGGCGTCATCAGTGCCGGCAACACGAACTTCGGGGACAACTACTGTGCGGCGGGAGACATCGTCGCCGCCAAGTGCCATGTCCCCCACCTCTACCGATTCGAACTCATGGGCACGCCCGACGACGTGGCCCGGGTCACCGAAGGATTGGACGCATTTTGGACACGACTCTCGAAGAGCCAGCAGTCGCCGTGACGGCAGATCCCAAGGAGCTGCCCGCCAGCTACAAGGGCCTGGGCTACCACGAGCTCAACGCGATGCTGAACCTGTACGGCGAGGACGGCAGGATCCAGTTCGAGGCCGACCGCTACGCGGCGCGCCAATACTTCCTGGACCACGTCAACACCAACACGGTCTTCTTCCACGACCTGGACGAGAAGCTCGAGTACCTCATCAAGAAGGACTACTACGAGCGCGAAACCCTCGACCAGTACACGATGAACTTCGTGCGCGAGCTGTTCGGCCGCGCGTACAAGAAGAAGTTCCGCTTCGAGACCTTCCTCGGTGCGTTCAAGTTCTACACCTCCTACACGCTCAAGACGTTCGACGGCAAGCGCTACCTCGAGCGCTACGAGGACCGCGTGTGCATGGTGGCGCTCCACCTCGCCCGCGGCGACGAGCAGCTCGCGACCCAGCTCGTCGACGAGATCATCGCCGGGCGCTTCCAGCCGGCGACCCCGACGTTCCTCAACGCGGGCAAGAAGCAGCGCGGCGAGCTCGTCTCCTGCTTCCTGCTGCGCATCGAGGACAACATGGAGTCGATCGCCCGCGGCATCAACTCCGCCCTCCAGCTCTCCAAGCGCGGCGGCGGCGTGGCCCTCTCGCTGACCAACATCCGCGAGCACGGGGCGCCGATCAAGCAGATCGAGAACCAGTCCTCCGGCGTCATCCCGGTCATGAAGCTGCTCGAGGACTCCTTCTCCTACGCCAACCAGCTGGGGGCCCGCCAGGGCGCCGGCGCGGTGTACCTGCATGCGCACCACCCGGACATCTACCGGTTCCTCGACACCAAGCGGGAGAACGCGGATGAGAAGATCCGCATCAAGACCCTCTCCCTCGGCGTCGTGATCCCGGACATCACGTTCGAGCTCGCGAAGAAGAACGAGGACATGTACCTCTTCTCGCCGTACGACGTCCAGCGCGTGTACGGCAAGCCGTTCTCGGACATCTCCGTGACGGAGAAGTACTACGAGATGGTCGACGACGCGCGGATCAAGAAGACCAAGATCAACGCCCGCGAGTTCTTCCAGACCCTCGCCGAGATCCAGTTCGAGTCGGGCTACCCGTACATCATGTTCGAGGACACGGTGAACCGGGCCAACCCGATCGCCGGCAAGGTCACGATGAGCAACCTGTGCTCGGAGATCCTGCAGGTGTCCACCCCGAGCGAGTACAACGAGGACCTCACGTACGCCGCGGTGGGCAAGGACATCTCCTGCAACCTCGGCTCGATGAACATCGCCAAGACGATGGACTCCGAGGACTTCGGCCGCTCCATCGAGACGGCGATCCGTGCCCTCTCGGCCGTGTCCGACATGAGCTACATCCAGTCCGTCCCCTCGGTCGCCGAGGGCAACTCGAAGTCGCACGCGATCGGTCTCGGGCAGATGAACCTGCACGGCTACCTCGCCCGGGAGCGGGTCCACTACGGCTCCGAGGAGGGCCTGGACTTCACGAACATCTACTTCTACACCGTGCTGTACCACGCGCTGCGGGCCTCGAACCTGCTCGCCAAGGAGCACGGGCAGGCGTTCGGCGGGTTCGAGAACTCCAAGTACGCCTCGGGGGAGTTCTTCGACAAGTACACCGAGCAGGAGTGGGTCCCGCAGACCGAGAAGGTCCAGGAGCTGTTCGCCAAGGTCCACCTGCCCACCCAGGAGGACTGGCGCGCGCTCAAGGCCGAGGTCATGGAGCACGGCATCTACAACCAGAACCTCCAGGCCGTCCCGCCGACCGGATCGATCAGCTACATCAACAACTCGACCTCGTCGATCCACCCGGTGGCCTCCAAGATCGAGATCCGCAAGGAAGGCAAGATCGGCCGCGTCTACTACCCGGCCCCCTACCTGACGAACGAGAACCTCGACTACTACCAGGACGCGTACGAGATCGGCTACGAGAAGATCATCGACACCTACGCTGCCGCGACCCAGCACGTGGACCAGGGCCTCTCGCTCACGCTGTTCTTCAAGGACACGGCGACGACGCGGGACATCAACAAGGCCCAGATCTACGCGTGGCGCAAGGGGATCAAGACGCTCTACTACATCCGCATCCGCCAGCTCGCGCTCGAGGGCACGGAGGTGGAGGGTTGCGTCAGCTGCATGCTCTAGTGGTGGCACCCCCTCTGTTCGGATCCGCTCGAAAGGACCAGCGATGACCCCCGAGAAGCTCAAGCTCCTCGACCACGTCCAGGCGATCAACTGGAACCGCATCCAGGACGAGAAGGACGTCGAGGTGTGGAACCGCCTCGTCAACAACTTCTGGCTTCCCGAGAAGGTGCCGCTGTCCAACGACGTGCCCTCCTGGGCGACCCTGACGCCGCAGGAGCAGCAGCTCACGATGCGCGTCTTCACGGGCCTCACCCTCCTGGACACAATCCAGGGCACGGTCGGCGCCGTCTCGCTCATCCCGGACGCCATCACTCCGCACGAGGAGGCCGTCTACACGAACATCGCGTTCATGGAGTCGGTCCACGCGAAGAGCTACTCGTCGATCTTCTCGACCCTGTGCTCGACGAAGGAGATCGACGACGCCTTCCGCTGGAGCCTCGAGAACGAGAACCTCCAGCGCAAGGCGCACATCGTCATGGACTACTACCGGGGCGACGAGCCGCTCAAGCGCAAGGTCGCCTCGACCCTGCTCGAGAGCTTCCTGTTCTACTCCGGCTTCTACCTGCCCATGTACTGGTCCTCGCGGGCCAAGCTGACGAACACGGCCGACCTCATCCGCCTCATCATCCGCGACGAGGCCGTGCACGGCTACTACATCGGCTACAAGTTCCAGAAGGGCCTCGAGAAGGTCTCGGAGGAGAAGCGCCAGGAGATCAAGGACTACACGTTCGAGCTGCTCTTCGAGCTGTACGAGAACGAAGTCCAGTACACGCACGACCTCTACGACCCGGTGGGCCTGGCCGAGGACGTCAAGAAGTTCCTCCACTACAACGCCAACAAGGCGCTCATGAACCTCGGCTACGAGGCCATGTTCCCGTCCTCCGTCACGGACGTGAACCCGGCGATCCTCTCGGCGCTCTCCCCGAACGCCGACGAGAACCACGACTTCTTCTCCGGCTCGGGTTCGAGCTACGTGATCGGCAAGGCCGTCAACACGGAGGACGAGGACTGGGAGTTCTGAGTTCCTTTCCTCCTGTTGGGAAGAACAGGTTTAGGTGACAGAGCCGGACCTTATACGCGAGAGACAAGCGGCCTACTTGGATGTCTTCCAGGTAGGCCGCTGTTTCATGGGCGAAATTGGCCTCTCCTCACCCGGGAACCGGGTCTACGCTCTGGCGGTCCGGTACGAGTGTCGGGGCTGGGCTAGAGTCTGTAAGGAGCAGCTAGGGGAGCTGCGGAACTGGGGGGTTCACATGGAGGCGAAGGCTTCAGCACGTTATGCGGCTCTCGTCCGATGGGCCGATGCGGTGGCCGAGAACGGGCACGAGGTGCCGAGCGTCGAGGTCCTGGAGGTTCTCGCCGTGGCGAGGACTCTGGACGCACCGGGGGCGGATCACCCCGCCGTAGAGCCTTGGGCCGCCACGATCCGGTGGATCATGGCCCAGGCCTCAATGGGGGTCGTGGACCCGTACTCGCAGCTCCCACCGGAACTGGCCGAGCCCGCGACTCCGACCCGAACCGAGTCGGCAGCAGACTTCACCGAGACCCTGTCATCGCAGCCTGCTGAGGCGGCAATCGGCACCGCCGCCGTCCTCACAGAGGAGGCCCTGACGGGGGAGGAAGCCGTCACAACAGCATCACCACCCGAGGATGCCGCTGAGGACCCGGGTCAGGACGCGCCGGACTCCTCCGGCGAAGGCCGGTCCGGCAGGGCGACTGCGGCCAGGTCACGGCTGAAGGTCCCGCGCTGGGAGGAGGCTGCGCGCGAGCAGACGCTGGCCGCGGTGCGCAGATTCGCCGATCCGCTGCGCGCACTGCTGGCGCGCGACGCGAACGAGGGGGACACGCGCCTACTGATCACCGATCTGCTGTGCGAAGGCCTCGGGTACGACAAGTACGCGGACCTCACCACCGAGTACATGGTCCGCCAGGACTTCGCCGACTACGGGGTCCGCATCGACCGCCAGCTCGTGGCCTTCATCGAGGTGAAGCGAGTGAGCCAGAAGCTCAATGAGCGCCACCTGCGGCAGATCCAGATGTACGCGGTCAATGAGGGCGTCGAATGGATGGTCCTCACCAACGGCCAGCACTGGCAGGTGTACCACCTCACCGGTGGGCTTCCCGTCGTGGTGGACCTCGTCTTCGAAGTGGATCTGCTCGGGGCCGAAAGCGATGAGAGCAAGGCCTCCCTGCTGTTCTACCTGCACCACGACTCCCTCAAGCGGCGGCAGATCGAGGAGGTCTGGCGGCATAGTGCAGCAACAGCACCTGAACTTCTGCTCGACGCCATTCTCTCTGAGCCTGTGCTGGACATCGTCCGGCGCGAGGTGAGGAAGAGGACCGGGACAGCCACCAGCACAGACGTCCTGAGGGAGGTCATCCGTACTGACGTCGCCCAACCGAAGCTCCTCGACAGGATCTCTCAGTAGGCTCCGATGTCGAACACGTCCACCCTTCCTGCAGGCCACTTTAGCTCGCCATAGCTGTCATAACGCTGACTTCGGCCTTATCTTCCCGCTGGAGCGCAGTGCCTCGGGCCGACCACTTGGAATGGCTCTCCCGAGGGCCAGTGAAATACGGGTCTTCGTGATCGTTGGTCCGGATTCCCGATCAAAGGCATCCTTGCTGTGCACCCCACCAAACAGGAGTCATACGCGGTCGGGGCGCTTCAGGGCTGACTCGGGCCGCGGGATGCCGATGAGTGACTCGACTGCCTGCGCCCCTGCTGCTGCTCCGCCGGCCGCCCGGTAGCCTGCAGCTGTGCGGCGGGCGCCCTCGCCCATCCCGGCTGCGCGGTGCACGGCCTCGCGCAGCCGGGATGGGGTCAGCTTGCCCTTGGGTAGGCGGATCCCCGCGCCGGCGTGTCTGACTCGGGCGGCGACCTCGAGTTGGTCCCGTCCGAAGGGCACGACGACGCAGGGGACGCCGGCGGCGAGGGCCTTCTGGGTCGCGCCCATCCCGCCATGGGTCACCGCCACTGCGGAGCGGACGAGGACGGGCCCGTGCGGGATGAATTGTTCGACCCGCACGTTGGCCGGCAGCGGCCCGAGGTCTGGCACGCCGGCGGGCATCGTCACGACGACCCGGTAGGGTTCGCCGGCCAGGCCCTCGACCGCGGCCCGGGCCAAGGCTTCATCGGCCTGGTACTCGGAGGATGTGGTGATGAGGACGAAGGGGTCGCCCGGCTCCTCGACCCATTCCGGTGCCTCCGCTGGGGGCTCCCACGGGAGGGCTCCTATGAGGCGTAGGTCGGGTGCCCAGTCGGGGTGGGGGTACTCGAAGGGCTCGGAGGTCGCGACCAGGGTAAGGGGTGCGGACCGGAAGAACTGGTCGGCGCTGGTGACGGCCGGAACTCCGTTGGCAGCGAGGACTGCGTTGATGCCGGGGAGGAACCGCTTCTCGAGCTGGCCCATGATGAGAGGGCGCAGCAGCCGGTCCCGGAGCCGACCCACTGGGCCGGCGAGGGGAGGGAGCCCTGGACCGAACGGCGGTGTGCCGCGCGAGGTGACCGGCGGGGTGTAGGGGCAGAAGGCGGCCCACGGGCCGCCCCACGCCTGAGCGGCTGCGCGGGCGCCCCAGGAGTTGAAGTCCACGATCACCGCTGCCGGGCGGATCGAGGCGGTCGCGGCGGCGAGGTCGCCGCCGTCGACCGCGGCCCGGCGGACGAAGACGTCAACGGATGCCGACAACGCCTCGAGGGTGTTCCGGACGCCGAAGTCGTGGTGGCCGATCGCCTCGATCCGGGCGTCGATCGGTTCGGCGGCGAGCCCGAGGCGGCGCATGAGGCCGACCTGGTCTGCGAGGGTGCGCACATGCACCTCGTGCCCGCGCCGCTTGAGCTCGAGGAGCAGCGGCGCCATGGGGAAGAGGTGGCCGATCGCGGGAGAGGTGTAGGCGAGTATGCGGGACATCATGGCCTCCGGGTGAGGGGCTCGAGGAGCTCGAGGAGCGCCTCGCGATACGCCTGCGGGTTCAGTCCGGCATCCAGCCGGAGCAGCTTCCAGACGTAGACGTCGCACACGGCGACGATCTGGGCCAGGCGGCGCCGGCGGCCGGCACCCTCCAGCCCGTCGAGGAAGGGCGCGAACACCCGCTCGCACCAGGACCGGTGGAAGGCCCGGCCGGCGCCCGTGACCGCTGCCATGAACGGCGAGGAGGACTCCTCGGCCAGCAGGCGCAGGGCCAAGCGGCCGTCCCGCTCGTAGTGCCCGGCCAGATTGGCGACGGCGCCGGTCAGGTCGCCCGCCACGGCCGGGTCCCGCTCCGCTGCCACCCGGGCCGCCTGCCGCTCCGCGGAGGCGGCGAAGAGGCCGTCCTTGTCGCCGAAGCGGCGCAAGACGGTCTGCACGCTCACCCCGGCGCGGGCGGCCACGGCCTCGAGTGTGATGCCGGCGATGGGGGTGCCGTCCTCGAACTCGCCCGCTGCCGAGTCCAGGATGCGCTCTGCGGTGGCCGCTGCGGACTGAGCCCGCTTCGTCATCACATAGCTGCGGACTGGCGCCCCGGATTTCATGTCAGTCATGCTAACTCCAATTCTGACTGGCGCCCAGACCGCGCAAGCCCACGCCGGTCCGCGATTCACTGCAACGCGATGTCGCCGCGGTCCGTCACCCGCTGGCGGCGACACAGGGCCTGTGCCGTTTATGCAGAGCCGAGGGCGGCATCGGTGCGCAGCAAGTGCCACTTGGCCGAGGATCCCGAACAGGGAAGCTGGGTTGCGGGAGCGGGATCGTTTGACCTTGAGACATGCCTTCGCCGCGGTCCCGGACGCTGGGCGCGCCCCGGGGTTCTCTTGGAGCCGAAATGGGACGGCTTCCGCGCGGCCCTCATCTTCGAGGACGGGGCTCCCGTCGTCTATTCCCGCAACGGCACGGACCTCAGCACACGGTTCCCTGAACTCTTGGCAGCAGCCGCCGAACAGATCCCGTCCGGGTGCGTGCTCGACGGAGAAGCCGTCGTCTGGGGCGGTGGTGGGACGAGCTCGCCCACACCGGCATCGAGGGCCTGATGGCCAAAGACTTCGCCCGGCCCTACAGGGGAGGGGAGAGGAGAGCCTGGTCCAAGGTCAAACGCCGAGAACACCGACGCCGTCTGCGCCGCTGTTATTGGTGACCGGGGCAACCCGCAGCAGCTCGTCCTCGGAGCCTGGGGCGCCGAAGGCGAGCTGCGCTTCATCGGCTGCACAGCATCTCTCACCCCTGCACAGGCCCCGGTCGCTGCTGGCTTCTTCTACCCCCTGAGGTGGGACACCCGTGGCTCGAGGAAGTGCCTGCAGCGGCCTTCGACCGCTTCGCTCGGGACACGGGGCCGGTCCGGGCGACTCTCGTCAAGCCCGTCGTCGTGGAAGTCTCTGTGGGTGCGGCCTGCTCGGGGGTCGCCCTCCGCCACTCCGTCCGACTGGCCAGATTCCGCCCCGACCGTGACCCCTGGGCGGTCAGGACCCAGTAGCTGCGCCCAGCTGTCCTTGGTTTCGGCCAAAGGTAGGCACGTGCACCTGCTTTTCGCCAAATGACAACGGGTGCCGAACACCGATATTCTGACTTGCTCCAAGCAAAGCGCTCCATAACACGCCCCTCCGTCGTCGGACCGGCCTGGGCGCAATACGCCCTGCGGCGAGGCGCGGGGGCGTTTAGGGGCGCAAGGGTGTGGCCGCTTCGTCTCCGACGACGGTTGTCCACGGGCTGGCGGTCCACGACGTGACCACGCCGTTGATGACGTAGGGGTCTGCCGCAGCAAAAGCTTTCGCCGCACCCAGCGCGTTCTCGCCGGTGAAGATCAGCAATCCTTTGAAGGGCGGTTCGCCGACGGCTCCGCCCAGCAGAAGCTCGCCACGCTCGGCCGACTCCCACCCGGCACGGAGATGGTCTGCGCGGTGCTGCTCACGGCTTTCGAGGTAGTTGTCCGCGCAGGTGTACTCGAGCACGGCGTGCATGGGCGCTCTCCATTTCGTTTGGGGTGTTTCTTGTTGTAGAGGCAGCGTACGCCTCGGGAGACTGGGGCGCCCTTGGGCTCTTACTTCCGGTCCGACAGCCTGCACGCCACACCAGGACGTCAGGATGTCAAGGTCCGGTCGGCCGGATCTCTTCGACACTTGGGAAGTCGAGGGCCCGGAGGGCACACCCCGTCACTCCAGCAACCCACGAAACAATCCGGGCCCACGCCAAGCTTTCTCGGGTTGACGATCCGTGCAGCCCCCATGACGATGGCATGGCTGGTAAGCATCGGCTCCAATAAACGCACCATTGGAGGGACGAACACCAGTCTGCTGTCGTCAAGAAATGGCGGCGAGCAGGGCTCTCAAGAGCGGCTTCCGTTTCGGCGCAGGCCGCGCCCGCTCGGAACTCGGGGATCCGCAGCGCATCGCTTTGAGGGAGATTCCGCCGCGTAAGCACGTCGTGGGTGCGCATCGGATCCCAAAACCATTCCTCGATTGCAGGCGGGCACACTGATGTCCCGCCCCACGTGAGTCTCTCGTGCGCCCGCGCCGGCGCTGGACCGGCGCGAGTGCACCTTCTTCCGGCCCGCCCCGAAGGCGTGGTCCTTGAGCGGCGAGCCCCGAAACCCGGCTTACACATATCCAACGGTTTCGCCCCTTCTCATGAACTTGGAGAAAGACATGGCGGTGAAAACATTGCTGCGCGCAGCCGCGGCCCTCACGCTCGCACTCGGCTGGTCGGGCGCCGCAATAATCCCGGCTCGGGCCGACATCGACGTTGACAAAGTGTCCCGAGCAGTCGTGTTCGTGGTGATCAATTGGAAAGGGGCAGTCATCGTTCCCTTCCAGGACGGCACAACACAGACCTACCCCTCGACCGCGACAGGAAACTGCACCGGCTGGATCATGGATGACGTTGCGCATATCGCCACGGCAGGCCATTGCGTCACCTACGAAGAGTCCGTGCGCGAGGCCATGATTTCCAACCTGATCACCTCGCAGTTCCCGTCGCAGGCGAACAGTCTCGACGTCAAGAAGCTCGATTGGCAGGTCGTGCCCGAGAAGACGCCCACCGTGCAGGTCCTCCAACCGAACGTCATCGCAAACCCGGTCTTCGACGACCGGGGAACGACGGCGCAGCTCATCGATTCGCAAGAATTTGAAGCCCAGGACAATGCGCTCCTTCAGGTGGCGAGCAAATCGACCGCTGGCGTCGGGTTGAGGATCGCCTCGAACATACCGAAGGTGCGGGACAAGGTCACCATCGTCGGCTTCCCTGCCGAGACCGGAGAGGCGTTCGATGCGACGCGGCAGGCACCGTCCTTCAAGGAGGCTTCCGTCAGTGCGCCGGTGGTGTCGAAGAAGGGGGTTCCGAAGCTGCAGCTCGACGGTGAGGTGATCAGTGGAATGTCAGGCGGTCCGACGATGAATCAGGACGGCGAAGTCGTCGGGATCAACAGTGGGTCGTTCACCAATCAGAACCAGTCATACATCACCACTACCGATGCGATGCGCGCCTTCTACGAGAAGAACGGCGTGAAAGGGGCAGGGTCCGCGGCCCCCGCCGCGGGCGGCTCGTCGGCGGCCAGCTCGTCGGCGAGTGGCGCGGCAGGTCAACCCGCACCGGTCGCCAACAGCAGGGGTGACAGCCCTGCGGTGGCTCCCGCGTCGGACAACAGTTCGCTGATCATCTGGATCGTGGTCCTCGCCGCCATTGTCGTCATAGCGCTCGGCGGGCTGGCGTTCTTCTTCCTTCGCAGTAGGCAAAGGGACCCCTCGATCGAACGGATCTCGCGCGACGAACAGCAGGACTAGCCACTGACCACGGGGGTCAGGGGCGTGCCCGGGTCCGGCGCCTGGGCTGGGGCGCAACCCTGACACGGCTGGCGCCAGCTGGCCGCCACCCACCCGTTCCCCCGGGTCAGATGGTGGCCTCGCCTGTGCGGCGGCGTTCCGCCCGGGCGGTGAGCTCGCAGACCTGCATCCCGAGCGCCTCGGCGACGGTGCCGACCACCACGAAGGGGATGTCCCGGTCCGCGGTGGCGCCGAAGTACCGGGACACCGTGCTGAAGTGCATCTCGCTCGCCCGCTGCAGGTCGGCGAGGTTCCAGCCCTCCGCGCCGAGCTCGGCCCGCACCTGCGCCCGCAGCGCCTCCTGGCTCTCCCGCCCGTAGTCGCCGCTCACGGGACGTCCTCCCCGGCGGCGCGCCGGTCGGCTCGGCCGATGAGCTCCCCGGTGCTGGGTCTGGTTCAGGCCCCGCACTGCCATCTCCACCCTGATCTGCCTCCGCAGCGCAACCTGCGCGGCCTTGCCCCGTTCCCCCATGGCGGCAGGATAGCCCAGTGGTCAGTACGGGCTGTCGCCGGTGAGGCGCCGGCCGGCGCGTTCGAGCAGTTCGGGCGCGCCTGCTTGGTCCCTTGGCCCCACCCCTGTCGGGGGACCGTCGATTGCTCGTGCGTCCGCCGAGACCCGCCCGATGAGGGATCCTCCAGTGGACAGGCCATGAGGGATCCTTGTCGGGTGGTCTCTCAAAGTCAGGACGGGCGAGCCGGGGTTGATGCTGGACTGGTAGAGCGGCTGATCGCTGCGCAGTTCCCCCAATGGGCGGGCCTTCCCGTGCGACCGGCGGAGTTCGAGGGGTGGGACAACCGGACCTACCGGCTCGGAGAGTCGATGTCGGTCCGTCTGCCCACAGCTTCTGGCTACGCTCCCGCCGTGGAGAAGGAAAGCCATTGGCTGCCTCGGCTGGCACCGCAGCTGCCGGTACGGGTTCCGACGGTCCTGGCCGTAGGGAGGCCGGGCGAGGGATACCCGTTCCCGTGGTCCGTCCGGAGCTGGATCGACGGCCACGCGGCGGACCGCGCGCCGATAGGGGACCTGCCGGGATTCGCGATTGCCGTTGCCGAATTCCTGCATGCCCTGGAAGCCTGTGCTGCGGAGGACGCTCCTGCTGCGGGCGAGCACAGCTGGTTCCGCGGCGCAGCACCCGCCCTTTACGACGACGAGACCCGCCATTGCCTCCGCGCCCTTGAAGGACGTATCGACACGGCAGCGGCCGAATCTGTCTGGGACGCCGCGCTCGAGGCGGACTGGACTGAAGAACCGGTGTGGTTCCATGGCGACGTCGCAGCGGGGAACTTGCTCGTCGCGCACGGCGAGCTGGCGGCGGTCATCGACTTCGGGACGTCCGGGATTGGCGATCCGGCATGCGACCTTGTCATCGCCTGGACCATGTTCGCCGGCGATAGCAGAGAAGCCTTCCGACGAGCAGTCGCCCGGGACGATGGAATGTGGGCCAGGGCGCGCGGCTGGGCACTCTGGAAGGCAATGCTCGGCCTCGCTCAACCCGACGACCGGGATCCCCACGGCGCCTCGAACCTGCGAATCGTCGCGGATCTGCTCGACGAACACGCCCGCATGACCTGAGGGCGGAGAGTGTCCCAGTACAAGAACCCCGAAAGCGCCGTTCCGCGCTGATCCCTCATCCCCGGAGCTGTGTTAGCGCGCGGCTGACCGGGGCGGGAGTGGCGTCAGGCCTCTCGGGCCACGGAGGCCGCGGCCTGCATCTGGGCGGGTGCGTGCAGGCCGGGCAACAGGGCAGGGTTCGCGGGGACAAAGAATGCGAAGACGATGAGTGCGACGCCGACGGTCCTGCTCAGTCCTCGGCCGTGGCCCCAGGTCTTCTCCAGCAGCACGGTCGCGGCGATTGCGGCCATCCATGCGAGGTTTGTCAGGCCGACCGCGGTCAGCACGATCATCAGGCCCCAGCAGCATCCGATGCAGTAGACGCCGTGGTAGATGCCGACGCCGAGGTCGCGGAGGGGGCCCTTGAAGCCGGCCACGTGGAGGAGGAAGGCGATGGGGGAGCGGCAGTGGCGCAGACAGAAGTCCTTCAGCGGAGTCAGCTGGTAGACCCCGGCGGCTGCCACGACTCCCGCTCCTGTCCAGACTGCGGCCTCGGGGGCCACCGTCGCCAGCTCGGCGGCGAGCAGCGCCAGCACAAAGGCGCCTGCTCCGAAGACGGCCCAGGACACCAGGTAACCTGCCACGAGCGCGGCCGTCCGCGCCGCCCGCAAAGGAACCTCGGGTACCGCCCGGAGAGATCGGAGGTAGGCGGTTGCAAGCGGTGCCAGCGCCGGGAGCATCATGGCGGCCATCATGAGGGACCACACGAGCAGGAAGCCTCCGAGGTCCAGGCCCATCGTCCCAGGACCCGGGGGCATCTCCCCGGTCCCGAGGACGGTGAAGTACCAGGCGATGGCCGCGCAGCCGAGCAGCACGAGAAGAGCTGAGTGGTTGCGGACGGCCAGGTGTGCCTGCCCCGCCATGTCAGGCTGACCAAGCGAAGGGAGCCGAGAAGGAGTTCTTCCCGGTGTTGTCCCACGTGAGCCCGAACACGTCCACGGCCGACGCAGTGGCGTGCCCGGCGGCCAAGGTGTCGGCGGGGAAGCCGACGCCGCTGACCTTTACTCCCGCGCCGGTGGGGTCGAGCGGGGAGACGAAGTCCTCCGCTGTGATGTCGACGGCGTCTCCGACTTTCACCCGGTGCTCGCGGCCGTCGTCTGCGTAGGCGATCTCGCGGGACTCCATGCCCAGCATCTCGCCGACCAGCGGGCCGAGGCCTTCCATCGGTCCGCCCCGCTGGCCGCCGAAGACGGCCCCTAGCGCCTCAGCCTGCTGCGGCGATGCCGCGGCATCCATCAGCACTCCCATCCGCCAGCCGCCCTCGCCCATCAGGGCAGGGGTGTCCGCCACGACGACGACGGTCAGGCCGCCGACATCGACTCCGTCGATCTCGCCAGTGTCGATGTGGAAGGCCAGCAGCACATCGCACCGGTCGTTGTCGGCGGGGGCCGTGAGGCCCGAGGCCGTACACGGGCACACCATGTCGCAGTTGCAGTTTTCGAAGTACGTGCCTTCGAGCCGCCATGCCATTGCGGGCTCCTTTCGCCGAAGGACCTCCCCGGACCGAACCCCTTACGGTCGGCACTGTCCTCCCGGCATGCGCCGCCGTCAAGAGGCGGCAGACCCCTAGGAATCCGGGGCGTCGGCAGGATTCCATCGGCTGCGGGACGACCCCCAAGACCGTGACGGATGCTGGCGAATTCTGGTGGGAATAGTGGTGGGATGTCTTGTACTCGCCCGTCAAGGAGGGCGGTCCCTAGCATGGCTGCGGGTCAAGAATCGCGCCCACGGGGGAGCTTTGAACCAGACTGGCTCCCCTTCCGTGAAACCCCTTGAACGGGAACTCCCGGCGTGTGCCGCACCCTCACGCCGCGACGGCGGCTGCCGCCCGTTCCGAGCAGGGCTGAGCCAGAGGCGCGCAACGTGGACAGCAATGACGAAGCCATCGAGGCGATCCGGGTCTACATCCTGGACGGCCACGAGGTGGCAAGGCGGGGCCTGAGGGAGCTGCTCGAGGGCCAGGGCATGGTCGTCGTGGGAGAGAGCGGCACCGCCGCAGAAGCAGCGGCGATGATTCCCGCCGTGCGCCCCCAGGTGGCGGTGCTCGATGAGCGGCCGGCGGGCGGTCCGGGGATCGACGTCTGCCGGCGTGTCCGGTCCGTCCACCCGGGTATCAGGTGTCTGATCCTGGCCGAGGACCACGACGATCAGGGGTTCCGGAACGCGGTCCTGGCCGGGGCGTCCGGCTACCTCCTCAAGGAGCTCCCGGGGCAGGACATCGCCGCCGCGGTCCGGCGCGTCGCGGCGGGTGAGGTGCTGTTCGACCCCCAGGAGGAGGACAGGATCCTTTCGGGGGTGATCGAGTCGGCCCCGCCACCGCGGGTCTACGACCATCTGACGCGGAAGGAGTCCCGGGTGCTGGAGCTGCTCGGCCAGGGCATGACGAACCGGCAGATCGCCCGGGAGATGGCCCTGGCGGAGAAGACAGCGAAGAACTACGTCTCCACGGTCCTGGCCAAGCTCGGCCTCGAGAACAGGACCCAGGCAGCCCTCTACATCGCCCAGGCCGAGCGGGGGAGGGAGGGCTCGCACAGGTGAGGGCCGGCGGTCGGGGTGCCGGGCCTTCTGCCGGGGGAAGGGTTGCAGGCCTCGTCCTTCCCGACGCCGGGGACGGCGGGCGCGCCTAACGGGACGGGCGGACTCTGCTACCCCGTGGGCCGTTCGGGGCCTGCATTAGGCGGCCTGCCGAAGTGTCAGGGCATGATCTTGTACAGGTCGATGACGGTCTCCTCCGGTGGCGAGGTGAATCCGCCCTCGATGCCTGCCTGCATGCGGGGCATGAGGATGCTGTCGCGGAATTGCTCCCAGCTTTCCTTCGATTGGTGGACGGCCATGATCGTCCATCCTCCCGCTGAAGGTCCTGCTGCGTGGAAGATCTGGCCACCGGGGAGGAGGCCTGGGCCTGGGTGGACGGCGGCTATCGAGGCCTCGTACTGCTCCTTGGTGCCTCCCGGGAAGAAATGCACGACTCCGTACGGGGTGGCTTCCATGTCTGCTCCTTACGTGGTCCGGATGTGTGCTCTGCTTCTGCTCCGCTGGAGGGTCAGCTCCAGAAGTCGTCGGCCGTGGCTGTGTCCTCGAAGAACTCACGGCCTTCGACGACCTTTCCGTCGCGGATGACGAACACGATTGCCGTGGCCGCGTCGAGGGTCTTCCCGTCGTTCTCTGCGCGGCTCTGCTGGATTCCTACCGTGTGGCCTTCTCCGCCGACGATGTCCTGGACCGCTGCTTGGAAGGTACCGTGGGAACGGGCGCCCAACTCGCCGAAGTAGGCCAAAATCGCGTCGCGTCCTTGCTTGGCTCCGGAAAGTACGCCCCTGCCGGCGGCGTACCAGACCGCGTCCTCTGCGAGCAACTCGCTGAGGGCTGCCAGATCCCCTGCATTGAAGGCCACGTACCCCCGCCGGACCACTTCCGACTTCTCTGAGGCGCCCATGTCGGATACCTCGCCGTCATGCTCGTCGGCCGATGGACGGCTCAAGGCTATTCCCAGCCCGGACGCCTGCCGAAGAGTCGGAAGGCCTATGTCCGAACACGCGATGGGCGCGCAGAGGTGGCGTCTACGGCGCAAGCTGCGCCGCCCGCACGCGGCGAAGGTCCACGACGCTCCGCGACCGCATACAGAACGACAGGGTCCTCGGCCCCCTCAACGTTCCGCTTCGCCTACCTGAAGCCGTACGCCGAGGCGGCCCGCGCCTGGCTGCACGCTGAAGCAGAGGTCGTCGACACCACCCACCTGACCGCGGACCAAGCCGCGCAGCAGATCGCGGAATCAGTGCTCGGTTGCTGAGGACGGAGCCTCCGAGGCCGCCGCGAAACGACGCGGCTGCAGGACACTGCGGACGGCCGTTCGCTCTCTGCCCGCAGGAGCGCCGGCCGTCGATTCCCGATTGCCGGACGCGGGCGCGACTGGCAGAGTGGGCGTGACAGAAGGAGAGCGTGTGGACATCACCGAGGTCATCCTGAATGATCACCACGAGCAGCGCCGCATGTTCGGCATGCTCGAAGAAATCTCCCCGGACGACGCCGAAGCGCTCGGATCGGTGTGGAAGCGCCTCCGCATCCTGCTCGAGGTGCACGCGGCTGCGGAGGAGAAGCTCTTCTACCCGCGCCTGCTGAAGCTCCAGAAGGACCGCATCGCCCAGGAGTCGCCCGATGAGGAGACCGAGGATGCCGTCCACGACCACAACGAGATCCGCGATGCGGTCGCCGCAGTCGACGAACACCCGGTGGGCTCGGTCGAATGGCTCCGCGCCGTCGCCGAGGTCAACGAGGTCAACGGCGACCACATGGCCGAAGAAGAGCGTCAGGGCCTGACCGACTTCCGCCGACACGTGGACCGCGAGGAACGCCACGCGATGGCCGTGGCATTCGCGGCCTTCGAGGCAGAGCACGCTGGCGGCATCTCGGCACACGACGTCGACCCGCAGCAGTACCTGCGCGAGAACGGCTGATCCTCGACTCGAGGCCACCGACCCCGCCGGCCGATTTCGGCACTATAGTCGGAGCCCATGGACAAGCGTGTGCTGGGACGGACCGGCCGAGAAGTCTCCGTGATCGGTCTGGGGACATGGCAGCTGGGCGGTGACTGGGGCGACGTCGGCCGCGAAGCCGCAGCGCAGGTGCTCGACGCGGCGGCGGAGTCGGGGGTCACCTTCTTCGACACCGCGGATGTGTACGGAGACGGCCGCAGCGAGCGGGCGATCGGCGAATGGCTCGCAGCGCACCCGGACGCCGGAGTCATGGTGGGCACCAAGACAGGGCGCCGGATGCCCCAGGTCCCGGAGAACTACGCCCTCGCGCACTTCCGGGAGTGGCTTGACCGCTCGCGCCGCAATCTGGGTCGCGACACCCTCGACCTCGTCCAGCTGCACTGCCCGCCCACCCCCGTCTACTCCAATGACGCGGTCTTCGATGCCCTCGACCAGCTGGTCGAGGAGGGCGTGATGCGGCACTACGGCGTCAGCGTGGAGACCACCGGCGAGGCTCTCGCCGCGATCGCCCGGCCGCACCTCGCCACAGTGCAGATCATCTTCAACCCCTTCCGGCTCAAGCCGCTCGACGAAGTCCTCCCCGCGGCCCAGGGGGCCGGGGTGGGAATCGTGGTCCGGGTGCCGCTGGCCTCGGGCCTGCTCAGCGGGAAGTACAGCCGCAGCACGACCTTCCCGGAGGGGGACCACCGCAACTACAACCGCACCGGCTCCGCGTTCGACGTCGGGGAGACCTTCTCAGGGGTGGACTTCGAGCAGGGCCTTGAGGCCGTCGCCGAGTTCCAGAAGCTCGTCCCGGAGGGGCTGACCACGGCGCAGGCCGCCCTCGCCTGGATCATCTCCCAGCCTGGCGTCTCGACCGTGATCCCGGGGGCCAGGCACGCGGACCAGGCGCGGGGTAACGCAGCGGCGGCCGCCGCGGCCGCGTCGCTGGGCCCCGAGTTCGACGCGGGAGTGCGGCGGATCTACGACACCTACTTCCGCGAGACGATCCACCCGCGCTGGTAGCGGCGGGTCCGCTGAGGTCCCCGGGGCATGCGGCGGTCGCGTCGCCCCGGCACCGGCGCTCCGCGCTCTGTCGGGCGCGTCCTCGTCTCCGGCGAGGGCGGCCTCAGGGCCGTCTGCACCCTCTCGGCGAAGCTGCGGCCGACCACGCGGGCGTGAGGGACGCGGCCGCCCGGACGGCTTGGGGGAGGCCGCTGTCGGCAATCTTCCGGACCACGAAGATGGGGTCTCCCGGAGGCCTCCCGCGGCCGCGCCGGGCTGCCAGGCTCGTGAGGATGACGCAGCGGGTGGGCGTCCCGGACTCACTGAGCTGCCGGCACATGGCCTCCGCATCCCCGTCGGGGAGGTGCTCGTCGAGGACCATGACCTGCGGCGCGCACCGACGCGCCAGCCGCGCACCCTCGGTCACCGTTCCGCTCTCGCCCACCACGTCGACGCCCTCGTCCTCGAGCAGCTCCCGCAGGGCGCTCAGGAGTGGGCGGTAGGCGCTCACCAGGAGCACGCGGGTCCTCTGATCTGCTCCCATGACGTCTTCCTGTCCGGTCCGCTTCGACAGGAGCCGGCGGGCTGCTGGTCGGCGAGGCGATGTGACAAGTATGAAAAGATGATCGCGATGCTGTCTAGAGCATGACGGACTTGTCATGCGGCGGTGAAGGCCGCCGCTGGCGTCGGTCCGCGGCCGCGGACGGCTGGCGCCTATGATGCGTGGCATGGACCTCGCTGCCATCGCCGCCGAGCTCTACACCCTCGCGCCGGGGGCCTTCACCGCCGCGCGCAACGAACGGGCCAAGCTGCTCCGGCGCGAGGGGCAGCGCGAGCTCGCGCAGCAGGTCGCCCGGCTCGCCAAGCCCACCGTCTCCGCCTGGGCCGTCAACGCGCTGGCCGGCCGGCGCGCGGAGGCCCTCGCACGCGTCGTAACCCTCGGCGCCCAGCTGCAGGAGGCCCAGGAGGACCTCGACGCCGCGCGCCTGCGCTCCCTCGCCAAGGAGCGGGCGCAGCTCCTCGCCGAGGCCGTGGCCGCGGCCCGGGGAGCCGCGGACGAGTCAGGCATCGCCATGAGCGATGCCGCGGCGGCGGAGATCGAGCAGACCCTGCGTGCTGCCATGGCCGACGCGCAGGCGTCCGCCGCCGTCCAGAGCGGCCTCCTGCTCCACGCCCTCGAGGGCAACGGCATCGATCCGGTGGACCTCTCCGATGCCGTGGCGGTGCCTGGGGCCCTCGACCGGCCGACCTTGGCAGGTGACGTGCCGCGGGCCGCAGGCAGCGGCCATCGGGACAGCGGGGGGCGCCCCGCCGACGGCAGGCGTCCGCGGAAGGCCGCCGACCGGCGTCGTACGAAAGACGCCGACCGCCAGCAAGAAGCCGACCGGCACGCCGAGGAGGAGCGGCGGGCGGACGAGCTCCGCAGGGAGGAGCGCGCGGAGGCCGAGGCGGACCGCGACGACGCCGCACAGGCCCTCGACGAGGCACAGGCCGAGCTCGCCGGCGCCGAGCGGGACGCCGCAGACGCCGCCGCCCGCGCCCACCGTCTGGCCGACGAGCTCGCGGGGCTGCGGGCCCGGATCACGGAGCTCGAGGACGACCTCGCGGCAGCCGAACGCGAGGGGGCAGCGGCCGAGCGTGCCCGGAGGCTCGCCGCCCGGCTCGTGGAGCGCGAACTCCGGGCGGTGTCCAGGGCCCAGGAGCGCCTCGCCGGCCTCGGCTGACCGCCGGGCACCCCGCCCGAGTCGACGCAGCCCGGGCGCCGTGCGACGCTGGGCAGATGGTCCCCCTTCCCCGTGAACCCCGCGCGGCCCTCCGCAGATTCCTCGTGTGGGCGCCCTCGGCCACCCGCAGCGGACTCAGGGAGGCCGCCTCGGCCGAGCGACTCCTGCTGGCCGGGAAGACCGCCCTCGCTGCCGGCATCGCCTGGGCCCTGGCGCAGCTCATGCCGGGCGCCCTCGGCGAGTACCCGTACTACGCGGCGCTGGGGGCCCTCGTGAGCATGTACCCGACCGTCGCGGACTCGCTGCGCAACGGCCTGCAGAGCCTGGTGGGGCTCGCGCTCGGCATCGGCGTGGCGCTGTTCGTGGGCAGCTTCGCCGACACCGCGGCCTGGTCGGTCGCGCTCGTGGTCGGGGTCGGCATGATCGTCGGCGGCCTCCCGCGGATGGGCAGCGGCCGCGAGTGGGTCCCCCTCGCGGCGCTCTTCGTCCTCGTCGCCGGGGCCAACCGCCGCGATGTCTTCTCCCTGGCCTACCTCGTCCAGATGGGCCTCGGCGTCGCGGTGGGCCTTGCGGTGAACTGGATCGTCTTCCCGCCGCTGCGGGTCGCGGCCGTGACGCCGGCCTTCGGGCGGCTGCGCCATGCGCTCGGCGACCAGCTCGAGGACATGGCCGCCGCCGTCACGGAGGACGAATGGCCCCCGAGCCGGAAGGAGTGGGCCACGAGGGAGGGACTGCTGGCGACGACCGCGGCGGAGGTGCGCGGCGCCGTGGAGGAGGCCGAAATGAGCGCCCGGGCCAATCCCCGCAGAAAACGGCACCACCGGGACCTCGCGGCAGACCTCGCCGACCTGCAGGCGCTCGAGCGGGCCACCTTCAGGGTCCAGGACATCACCGATGTGCTCACGAGCGTCATCTGGGAGGAGCACGCGGGCACTCGCGTGCCGGCCGAGCTGACCCCCGAGGTGGCCGCGGCACTGCTCGCCACCGGCGAGGCGCTGCGCGGCTGGGGCGAGGAGGACGCCCCGGAGGGGCTCCTTGACCGTGCCCAGGAGGCCATCGAGGCGCTCAGCGGCTCGTACCACGAGGTGGCCGCGCGCGAGGCCCCCGGCGACGCGACCGCGGCGATCTCGCTCGCGCTGTCGCGGATCGTGCGCATGGTGCGCGACCGCCTGGACTCGCGCGAGCCGGAGCCCGGGGCGCCCGGCCCCGGCCTCACCCCCGGTCCCGCCTAGGGCGCCGGGCGCCGCGACTCGGCCTCGGCGCCGGCCGCGTCCGCCTCCTTCTGGGCGTCGCGCGGCATGGCGAGCACCGCGGCCACAGCGAGGGCGGCGACCACGACGACGGCGAGGAAGACCGCTGCGGAGGCGGGCACGACGGCGAGCGGCTGGCCGGGCGCGGACGCATAGATCCCGTTGGCGATCGCGCCGAACACGGCGACGCCGAGGGCGCTGCCGATGGAGCGGGCGAACAGGTTGGTGCCCGTGACCACGCCCCGCCGGCTCCAGTCGACGCTCGACTGCGCGGCGATGAGGGTGGGCGAGGCGGTGAGGCCGAGCCCGAGGCCGATCACGAAGCAGCTGCCCGCGACGAAGAACACGTCCGGGGTATGGGCGGTCGCGGCGAGCACCGCCGTCCCGGCCACGGCAACCAGGATGCCGATGATGGCGGTGCGGCGGAAGCCGATCCGCAGGTACAGCCGCCCGGACTGGGAGGCGCTGATGGGCCAGCCGAGCGTGAGGGCTGCCAGGGCGAGGCCCGCGACCACGGGGGAGACCGCCAGCGCGCCCTCGAGGAACGTGGGCACATAGGACGTCAGCCCCAGGATCATGGCCCCTACGCCGAAGGAGACCAGGGTGGTGGTGAGCAGGAGCCGGCGGGACATGACCCACAGGGGGAGCACCGGCTCCGCGGCGCGCCGCTCGGCCAGCAGGAAGGCCACGAACAGGGCCGCCCCCGCGCCCGGCACGCCGATGCCCAGCGGCGAGGCCCAGGCCCACGCCTGGCCGCCCTCGAGCGCCCCGAGGATGAGCAGCGTCATCGCCACGGTCAGCAGCCCGGATCCGAGGTAGTCGATCCGGTGCCGTTCCTTCTCGAAGGACTCGTGGAACGTTCGCGCGAGCATCCACGCAGCCAGCACGCAGAGCGGGATGTTGATCAGGAAGATCCCGCGCCAGATGCCCAGCGACGCGAACACGCCGCCGAGGGTCGGCCCCACCACGGAGGACACCGCCCACACGCTCGCGAGGTAGCCCTGCGCCTTGGCCCGCTCCGCCACCGTGTAGATGTCCCCGGCGATCGTGATGGCCATCGGCTGCACGGCGCCGGCGCCGAGCCCCTGCACCACTCGGAACGCGACAAGCGCGCCCATGGTCGGGGCTATCCCGCACAGCACCGACCCGAGAAGGAACAGGCCGATGCCCGTGAGGATCAGCGGCTTGCGGCCCAGCATGTCGGCGAGCTTGGCGTACACCGGCACGGAGACGGCCTGCGCGAGCATGTAGGCGGAGAAGAGCCACGGGAACGAGGAGAACCCGCCGACGTCGCGCACGATCGAGGGCACCGCCGTCGCGACGATGGTCGAGTCGATCGCCACGAGGCCTGTCGTGAGCATGAGGGCGATGAGGATGGGGCCACGTTCGGAGCGGAAGCCCACGTCGGCACGGGTCACGGTCATGAACGTCAGAACCGCGCGGAGTGCGCAAATAGTCCCGGCCGGTGGCCAGCGGCGGTGCGGCGCCGCCTCCCGCCGGCGATAAGGTGGACGGGGCCGCGCAACGGCGAGCAGGCCAGGAGAGGAGCGGGACGTGACGCAGCAGGCAGGGGCCTCGGCCGAGTGGGCGCAGACGCTGCCCGAACTGGCCGAGGGCGACTTCTACTACGAGGACCTCGGCGGCGGACGCTACCGCTCCACCATCCACGCGCAGGGCGCCTGGAACGCCCACGAGCAGCACATGGCACCCGCCTCCGGCATCCTCGCCCACGCCCTGGCCCGCCACGAGCCGCGCCCCGAGATGCGCATCGCGCGCATGGGCTACGAGATCCTCGGCCTCATCCACGGCGGCGAGTTCGAGGTCACGACCCGCACCGTCCGCCCCGGCAGGACGATCGAGCTGATCGAGGCCGAGCTCACCGCCCAGGGCCGCCCGGCCGTCCGGGCCACCGCCTGGCGGCTCGTCACCGCGGACACCTCGGCGGTCGCCGCCGTCGAGGACCCGGGCATCCCGCCGCGCGAGGAGTGCGAGCGCTGGGACGGGGCCACCGAATGGCCCGGGGGCTACATCCGCTCGCTCGAGATGTACCAGGCGCCGGGCCACCGCTCGGGCAGCGGCACCGTGTGGATCCGCACCGCCCACCCGCTCGTGGGCGGCGCGGAGAGCCCCGACTGGGTCCGGCTCATCGGCCTCGTCGACACGGCCAACGGCATCGCGACCCGGGTCCCGCCCGGGCCCGGCAGCTGGGCGTTCCCCAACGTCGACCTCCAGATCCACATGTACCGCGAGCCCCGGGGCGAGTGGCTCGGTATCGACAACGCCGTGTCCTTCGGCACCGACGGGATCGGCCTGACCTCCTCGGTGCTGCACGACGACGACGGGCCCTTCGGCCGCGCCGAGCAGATCCTCACGCTGCGCAGGAGCTGATCCGTGGCGGAGTGGAACAGCGGCGACCACGTGCCGCTCGAGGTCGTCTCCGGGACCGGCCTGGGCGCGTCCGCCGAGGGCGGGGCCGCGGCAGAGCTGGGGCGCGCCATGGAACTGCTCGACGAGGTCAAGCGCGGCGCCCGAGGCGGGACGCTCCGGCTCTACCGCCCGCGGCGCACCCTCGCATTCGGCCAGCGGGACACGCGCCTGACGGGCTTCGAGGCGGCCCGGTCCGCGGCCCTCGCGCACGGCTTCGAGCCCGTGGTGCGCCGCGCCGGCGGCCGGGCGGCGGCCTACCACGACGGCACGCTCATCGTGGACCACATCGAGCCGGCCCGCGAGGCGATGGTGGGCCACCGGCACCGGTTCGGGGTCTTCGGCGACCTCTACGCAGCCGCCCTGCGCACCCTCGGCGTCGACGCCCGTGTGGGCGAGATTCCCGGGGAATACTGCCCCGGCGAGTTCAGCGTCCACGGCGTCCCGGCCGACGCGGGCTTCCCCGCCCAGGGCGCCCCGGGAGGCACGACGGCGGGTGGCCGGCTCAAGCTCGTCGGCACGGCCCAGCGGGTGGTCGCCGGGGCCTGGCTGTTCTCCTCGGTCTTCGTGGTGGCCGACGCCGCGCCCGTGCGCGCCGTGCTCACCGAGGTCTACCGGGCCCTCGCGCTGCCGTTCGACCCGGGCACCGCAGGCGCCGCGGACGACCTCGTGCCCGGCCTCACGGTCGACGCGGTTGAGGCCGCCGTGCTGGCCATGTACCGGGACCAGGGCGCCGTCAGCTGACGGAGACGCTCTTCGCCTGGCCGAGCAGGGCGAGCGCGTCCTCCCTGCCGAGCCGCTCCTGGCGGTACTGCTCGAGGAGGATCGTGAGCATCGCGTCGGCCTGCTCCGCGTCGTCGGCGCCCATCGCCTCGGCAGCGAAGGCCACGCGGAGGTTCAGGGCATAGGCGTCCGCTGCCGTCTGGGCGAGGCACAGGTGGGTGGACACTCCGGCGAGCAGGAGGCGCTCGGTGCCCCACGTCCTCAGCCGCTGCAGCAGATCCGTGCCCACGAACGCGCTGTCGCGGCGCTTGACGAGCTCGGGGAGCCCCTCGATGTCCAGCTCGGCGAGCGACTCGGCCTGCTCCGTGCCGCGGAAGGCGAAGCCCTGCCCGTCGTCGAGCATTGAGAGAGTCCATGTCGACTGGTCGCGCTCGTGCTGGGTGCGGACCACGAGGGCCGGCGTCCCGGAGGCGCGGGCCGCGCCGATGAGCTCGTTGCACGCGCTGACGAGCCGCTCGCGCTGGTCCGCAAGCTCGGGGAACTCGAAGAACGAGTTCTGCATGTCGATGATCAGCAAGGCGGTGCGCATGCCCGCGCCTTACCCGCGGGCGCGGGCACGCACACACATCCCTGCCCCAGGCGGAGGCCGCCTGGGGCGGGGTGGGGGTCAGTGGCCGCGGGTGATCCAGTCCTGGAGGTGGGGGGCTTCGGTGGCGATGGTGGTGGGGTCGCCGTGGCCGGTGTTGACGGTGGTTT
>NZ_BAAGSN010000004.1:0-122161 GCF_054782415.1 Sinomonas soli
GCGAGCGAGCAGGAGCGTCGGCTGGTGCGGCTGCGGTTCGTGGAGGAGATGAGCCAGTCGGAGATCGCCGCGGAGCTGGGGGTGTCGCAGATGCAGGTCTCGCGCCTGCTGCGCCGGCTCCTGGACCGCATGCGCCGCAAGATGGCCGCCTGACCCCCGACCAACCGCGCTGGACCCCACACAGCGGGGCAGCACCCGTGCGCACGGCCACACGGATTGCATGGATCAGCCCTCGCAGGGGTACGAAGAGCAGTGAGGGAGGTCAGACATGCGAGAGCGTGACAGGGACATCAATTCCGGGGCCGGACACGCGCCGGGCGGCGGGCAGAAGGTCGTGGTCTTCGACGGCAGCCGGGAGGTGCACGGGTACGCGGTCGGGGCAGTGGACGGATCCATCGAGGTCGTCTGGGCAGTTGCCTCCGGGCGGCACCGCAGGAGGGCCTTCCCTGCCGAGGACGTGTTCATCCCGTCCCATGCACAGCAGTGGGCAGGAGTGCCGATCAGCGACGACGGGCTCAGACTCGCGGCCCGCGCCGCCCGCACGCATGCCGCCCAGACCCATGCTGCCCACACCCACGCCGCCCAGGCGCAGGCCGCCCAGGCGCCGGCGATGCCGCAGGAGGAGCGTGCCCCGGGCCATTCGCCCTGGGCGGCCCGCTCCGACCACGCAGCCTGAGTCCCGTGCGCGGGACAAGGACGTCGCCGGAGGCACGAGCCGCCGCGGTCTCCCGTCCCGGTTTCCTGCGCCGGGTCGCAGACATCGCGGTCGCCTCGGACCCCGGGCTCGGAAGGCTCCACCTCGGCCTGGCCGGCGCCGGCAACGTCGCGGTGTGCATGGCCGTGGGCTATGGGATCGCGCTGCTGCTCCATGCGAATGCCCAGGGCACCGTCGTGTTCATGCTGCTCAGCAGCGTGGTGGCGATGATCGGCACCAACGCGCTGGTCGACCACCGCATCAAGTCCAACGCGATCACGGCCGCGTACTTCCCGCTGGCCATGGGCGCGGGCATCACGGCGGGCACGCTGCTCGCCCCGAATCAACCAGCCTCCCTCGTCGGCTTCGTCGTGGTGATGTTCCTGGCCGTGTGGATGCGCCGGTTCGGGCTCGGCTACTTCTTCTACGGCTTCATGCTGTGGAACGGCTACTTCTTCGCATCCTTCCTCAAGACCACACTGCCTGCCATCCCTGCGATGCTCGTGGCCATCGTCATCGCGACGGCGGTGGTGCTGCTGCTGAGCTGCACGGTGTTCCGCCGGCATCCGCGCCGCACCCTCGCCGCCGTCTTCCGGAGCATGGGCGCCCGCCAGCGCGGCCTCGCCCGGGCCTGCATCGCCCTGCTCGAGTCCGATCCGGGCAGCCCTGCGGCCGACCGCGCCTCGCTGGCAATCTTCCGCGCCCGCGCGCTGGCCACCGAGGCGGCCCTGATGAGCGACGGCTGGGCCGCGCACGCTCCGGCGCTCCCCGAGGGCTGGACGGCGTCCACGCTGCGCGCGCGCCTGCTCGAACTGCAGCTCGGCCTCGACCGCCTCACCCTCGGAACACGGCAGCTCGCCGCGAACGACGCCGGGCCGGCCCTCCGCAGCGCCGCCGCGGAGGCCCTGGGCGCACTCGCCGCCGCGAACCCGGCCCGGGCCCGCGAGGCAGCAGCGGCGCTCCCCGAGCTGGCCTCCGTGGCGCCCCGCAGCGTGCAGGCCGCGGCCGCCGACCTGCACCGCGGCATCAGCATCGTCGCCTCGGTGCCCAACCGGCCGGTGCTGAGCCGCACCGTGCAGGAGAACGAGCCGGAGTTCGTGCCCGCGGCCGGGCTCGTCCTGGGTCAGCTGCCGGGAATCCCCAGCGTGGCGTCCGAGGTCGATCCCCGCGGCGCATCGTGGAATCCGCTCACCCGTTTGCAGTTCGCCACCCGGCAGGCGGTGCAGGTCGCGGTCGCCGGAACCCTCGCGATCGTGGTCGGAAGCCTCATCAGCGGGCAGCGCTACTACTGGGCGGTCATCGCCGCGTTCGTCTCCTTCGCAGGGACCGGCACCCGCTTCGACACCACGCGCAAGTCGCTGCTGCGCGTGGCGGGAACCCTGGGCGGCCTCGTCGCCGGAGTCGTCGTCGCCCGCCTCACCAACGGGAACCTCTTCGCCGCCCTCGCAGTGATCGTGGCGAGCATCTTCTGCGGCAACTACCTCATGCGCATCTCCTACGCGTACATGATCTTCTTCCTCACCATCATGCTCAGCGAGCTGTATGCCATCCTCGGCCAGTTCTCGGACGAGCTCCTGCTGCTGCGCCTCGACGAGACGGCCGCCGGAGCGGCGGTCGGCATCGCCGTCGCCCTTCTCGTCACACCGGTGAGCACCCGCGACACCATCAGGCTCGTCCAGGGCTCCGTGCTCGCGGCAGTCGCCGACCTGCTCGGCACGCTGCGCGACCGCGCCCTCGACCCTGCCTCAGTGAGCGCCGACGCCGTAGACGAGAGGGTCATCGCCGCGGACAACCAGCTGCGCCGGCTCGTCCTCGTCGGCGAGCCGCTCACCCGGTACCAGATCTGGGAGAACCGGCCCCGCGCCATCCGTCGCCGCCTCACCCTCGTCGCGAACATCGTCGCGACGGCGCGGTCCCTGAGCGACGCCGCGTGCAGGCTGGACCAGGCCGACGCCGAACTCGCCGCCGAGATCGAGAAGGTGGCCGAGCTCGCGCGGTCCGCGGCCGGCACCGGCCGGGACGGGGCAGAATCCGCGGCCGTGCCGGTTCTCGCGCGAGAGCCGCTCGACCCCAGCGCCCGCGCCATCACCCAGAACCTGCCCCTGCGGGCGCACGCCGCGCTCGACCGCCTGCAGGCCCTGATCCGGGAGATCGCCTAGGACCCTGCGGCCAGGTGCTCGGCGATGGCCCGCGCCACCTCGTCGGGGGAGTCCTCGGTCGGGATGTGCTTGCCCTCGACCACGACCAGGTCGGAGCCGGGGATCTCGGCCACGTACCGGCGGGCGTACTCGATCTTCTGGAAGTCGTCGTCCCGGCCCCACACGAGCCGCGTGGGGATGGCGGCCTCCTGGAGGGAGGGGACCAGGTCCACCGTGTAGCGGGCGTCCGCTGCCGCCGCCATGGCCATCCAGGACGGGACCCTCGCCGGGTCCTGCCAGGGGCTGAGGTAGTCGGCGAGCTCGTCCTCGCCCAGAGTCCGGTGGGTGCTGCCGCGGGTCGAGGTCTCGCGCGCCGCGAGCAGGTCGTCCTGGCTCGTGGCCTCCCGCACCTGCGGGTCGCGGAAGCGTTCGACGGCGGGCACCGGCCAGGAGTCGAACATCACCGAGTTCATCAGCACCATCCTCCGCACCGAGCCCGTGGTGGCGGCCAGGTGCTGGGCGATGCCGCCGCCGATGTCATGCGCTGCCACGTCGAAGGTATCCAGGCCCAGCGCCCGGGCGGCGCGCAGGACCGTCTCGGCCAGGGCGGGGACGGTGGCCTGCTCCGGGGTGAGCTCTCCGGCGCTGGCGCCGAACCCGGGCAGGTCCAGCGCTATGCACCGGGCGGTCTGGGCCAGCTGGGGAAGGACGGGCGCCCAGACCCGGCTCCAGAAGGTCCCGTGCAGGAGCAGCAGCGGCGGCCTGCAGTCCTCTCCTGCGGCGAGGTATGAGAGGTCGGTGCCGTCGACCTCCACGGTGCGGCGGGTGACGGGATGTGCCACGGAGACTCCTGTCCAGGGCCGGGCGGTCCGGCCCGTCGGTAGGCAGAGCTACCCGGTGCTCGGTGGGGGCAAACGGCGGCCCGCCTACGCCGCCCTGCCCGCCGCGGGTCAGGGCCCTCTTCCTCTGGTCGGTGCACCCCGCATGGCCTCAACCTGATCCGTGTTCGGTGCAACCGCTCGGAAGAGGAGGGCGAAGATGGAGAACGCATACACTGCGCCCGGACCGGACTGGGGGAGCGGCACAGCCGCCGCGGGCGCGGAGGAAGCCGAATTGCTCTTCGGCCGGGCGCTGGAGCGGGTCCGGGCCTTCCGCACCGTGCACGGAAGGCTCCCGGAGGCCGCAGGCGCGGACGAGCCGGACGAGCCCATCCTTGGCGCATGGCTGGAACACCAGCGGCACCGGCGCACCGGGGAAAACCTGCCGCCGTGGAAGGACAACGAGCTCTCCCGCGCTCTGGGATCCATGTGGTGGAACGGGCAGGATGGGGGCAGGCCCCCTCTGCCGCACCACTGAGCGCGCCCGCCTCCACGCGCCGCCCGGATCCCCCCAGCTTCTTGTGTGACTGCACCGTTGACGGGGAATCAACTACCCCACACAAGGGGGTGGGAGCGTGATCGACAGGCATTCGGCACAGATGCAGAGGGCACGCATTGAGGCAATGGCGGCCGAGCTCGGCCCGGACGAGCCGCTGTGGTTCGAGGTCCGGAGCGCCCGGCAGGCGCCGGGTTCGCGGTGGAAGGCGGCCGTGGGCAGACGGGGGCAGACCGGGACGGCGTTCTCAGGGGAGGGCGGCGGATGCGTCCTGTTCGAATTGGACTACCCGAGCCAGCTGCCTGAATGGCTTGAGGCCGTCGGCATCAGACCCGAGCAGCCCATTCCCCTCAATTGGCGCAACCTGGTGTCCTTCGACTGCCCCGTCGGGTACACGCCTCGCCGCGGCCAAGCCGGCCTCGACTGAGGCCAACTCCACACCGGCCCGCGTTACTCATGCCCGGGCCCGGGGAGGACGAGTCCGTCCTCCCCGGGCCCGGGGCCGCACGGGGCAGTGGGTCAGGGCCGGCGGCCGCCCTCGGTCCCCTCGGTGTCGATGTGCTCCTTGGAGACGTCCTCGTTCACGGTCTCCTCGCCCGTGCGCGTCTCGGTCCCGAGACGGACGCGCTCAACGGGCACGGTCTCCTTGTCGACGACGGGCCGCTCCTCGTGGAGGGTGACCTCGTGCTCGTCCTCGGTGAGGTCGGGGCCGTCCAGGGCTGAGCCGCGGTTCTCGTCCGTGATCGGCTCGCGCTCCACGCGGACCTCCTCCCGCTGGACCGGGACGGTCTTGGTGACGTTCTCCGTGGTGACGTACTTGCGCAGCCTGGCCCGGCCGACCTCCTGCTTCTCGGTGCCGACGTTGAGCCGCTCCTCGGAGCGGGTCATCGCGTCGTCCGCCGCGGTGCCCGATTCCCTCCTGCGGGGCATGTCCGAGACCTCGCTCGCGGTCTCGGTCTGCTCGGTGTCGGTGCCGGCCAGGCCAGCGGACTCCCCGGTGCCGCCGTAGGCCGAGCCGCCCGCGCCATAGACGGTGCCGGTGTCGTCGGCACCGGGCTCCGAGGCATCGGCGTCCCGGAGGCCGGAGGTTCCTCCCACGTTCCGGGCTGCCCCGTCGGAGCGGCCGTAGTGCTGGTAGAGGCGGTCTTCCTCGCCGGGCTCGAGGTGCCCGTCGGGGTCGACGCGGGGGGCGTCCTTGACCTGGTCCTTCGTGTAGGGGACCACGAGGTCGTCGCCTCGGAGGTCCGCCTCCCCGAGGGGGACGAAGGACTCCTTCATGCCGAACAGACCGGTCTTGACGGTGACCCAGGTGGGCTGGTTGGTGTCGTCGTCGACATAGAGTTCGCCGATGCCGCCGATCTTCTCCCCGTCCTGTCCGACGACGTTTCCGCCGGCGCGTCCGAGTGTCTCGATCTTCTCGCGTCCGATCATCGTGTCTCTTCTCCTCAGGTTGTGGATCCGCATACTGCTCGCCCCGCTTTCTTGAGGGATGTGCGGTTCCTTGCCCGCCCCCTCGCCGGGCAAACATGACCGGCCGCCGGACGCGCCGTTCATCCGGCCGTCAAGATTCCGTCAAGGCTTGCCCGGGCCGCGTCAGCGTCCCGCAAAGATCGGCCAGCGGGTGCCGCGCGGGGTGCTCTCATGCAGAGAGGGCCCCCTCGAAGGCCCGGGAAGGACACAGCGATGGGCGCGATCCAGGGCGCCATGCCCCTCATCGTGATTGACGACGACGGCGAGTTCCACCTCTTCCGGACCGAAGCCGAGCTGCTCCGTTCCGGCGAGCGGCCCGGGAGCAGCCGGTGCGTCATCGACCGCTCCGGCCAGTACCGCCACCTCCTCGCGGGCCCGGACGGCCTCCTCGCCCTGAGCCGGTCCCTCGGCCCCGCGGACCACTACTCGCTCCGGCAGCAGTTCCTCCGCCAGCAGCACGCCCATCCCGAGGCCCACCGGCTCCTGCGGCGCTACCCCTCCACCCGCGAGGACGTCCTCGCCAGCATCTTCGAGGAGCTCGAACTCGAAGCCCCGTCGGACGTGCAGGGCTGGACTGTCCAGGCCGGCGTGGTGCGCAGCCGCTGTGCGGGGCTCCATGCGGTCGACGAGCAGATGGCCCACCGCACCGGAGCGGTGGTCGTGGCGGACCCGTTCGGCCACCGCTACGTGCCGCACGCCCCGAGCAACCGCGCCCTCGCCAGGCGCCTCGGGGGCAGGCCGCTCTACGTTGAGATCGGAACGCGGTGGGCTGGGCCAGACGCCCGTGCCTGGCCCAGTCAATGACGGTGGGGCTACCGTCTGCCTACCGGCACAGCCAGATCGTCCCCGAGGACCTTGTGGTCCTGTAGCGGTAGATCGTGGTTCCGTTCCGAGTGTGGCCGACCGGGCCGAGGTTCGTGCCGCTGTGATACCTCCCCGCCAGGTCGTTGTAGCTGTCGACCGTCGTGCGGTAGGAGGCGCAGCCGCGAGTCAGGCTCCCTCGAGCGGTGTTCCAGCCGTTGTTGTAGACCCAGCCCCCGCCCCGGTAGGACCAACCCCACCACTCGCGCTTCTCGATCTTCATATAGTTCGCGCATCCGTAGGTGCCGTGGCAGTTGCGGCTGAGGTAGGCCCACCCCTCGGCGGTGGTCGGGCCGATCTTATGCGGTGCGTAGACCGAGTAGGTCAGTGCCGCGGCCTGCGCCGGAGCGGCGGCAGTGACCGCTCCTCCGGTGGCGATGAGGGCAACCAGGCCAAAGGTGGTGCCGATCTTCCGAAGGAGCCTGGAAAGCCGAGACGTTCGGGTCCTCGGCCGTTCGTGCGGCTCTGCGTCCGCAGCGTTCGGGCTCGTGTCCTGGACGGATTGATCGATGATGTTTGCCATGACAACTCCTCAGTTGTTGTGGGCCAATGGTGCTCGGCCGACGAGGTCGAGGTTCGCGTCGCGCTTCGGCGCCCGCAGGGCAAAAGGGGATCGTAAAACTGCGAGCCGTTTTCAGTAGGAACTTCAGGTCCCTGCACATCAACGTGGCTGGGTTGTGCGAATGAAATGTGCGCCCATTGTGAGCAATCGGAAAGCGTCGGGAGATGCGCCGGAGATCTCGATTCGAAAATGGGGTGCGCGAGTCCGGCAAATGTGATTTGACCACCGGGCTGTGGGTCGGGTCAAGGGCATAATGCCGCCCTATAAGGCCCCTCTGCCAAGGTCGGAGTTTCCTTGTCGGTAACGTGACGGGAAGTGGCAAGTACACCAAGGGTTGCGTCTCAATTGACGGGGCTTTTTGCCCTTGTTTCCTCTGCTTGGAGCGTACTGTGCGAGAAGAGCCGAGGGAATCAGACGACGCTTCAAAATATCGCCCAGTCGTCCAGCCTTGTGGGTTCTCTGAGCGTTCCCGGGGTCGGACACAGCCCGAGCAGCGGCGTTCTGTGGGTGGCCGCATTCCTGGCGCGAGAGGTGCCACTGCGGATTTCGAGTACGACCTCGTCCAGGTGGAGGTGTCCGTGGTGGGGGAGATCGAGTACCGCCTACTCGGGCTTGAGGACCCGTAAGGGTGTGAGAGTTGCATCAAGAGGGCGCCGGCCGCCCTGGAGAGCGAGGTGGGAATGGAAGAGCCAGCCCTGGGGGCAGAATTGAAGCTGTTGGAGATCCTGGTGGAACGCCTTGAGCGGGCGTCTCGGGATCTGGCCGAGATCGAACGGAGGCTGACAGATTCGGTGGGGGCTCAGCGGGAGAGGGATCGGATGGCGGCAATCGACAGCTGGCGGCGCTCTCAGTGAGTTGGCATCCGCTTTCCGAGCGGCCCCTGCAGTAGAGACCTCGACGTCAGGAACTGGAGTCCTGTGATGCAGGCGTCATCGTGAGCGGCTTCCTGGCGTGGGTCGCGGGTTCGGGCGTGGTGCAGGGCCTGATCATGGGTCTGACCTTCGCGTACCTGACCACCGTCCTGGTCCTGAACGCGGTGGCGAGGACCGAGACGGAGACCGTCAACGGGTGGAGCGCGGTTCGCAGAGCCGGTCAGCCCGGCAACGGGCTGCTGGTCCGTGCGGCCCTGCAGAAGGCCCTCCCTGTCGTCAACGTATTTGAAGAGGCCGCCTACTGGACGGCAACCACTGACGACCGAGGGAATCGACTCAGCGGCGAGCATGCGTACCGCCTGCACTTCCCGGCAGGCCAGCTCCCACCGAATGATGCCTTCTGGTCGCTGACCGCCACCGACACCGTCGGCTACATGGTCAACGCCCCGACCGGGCGGCCGAGCGTGAACGACCACTCTGGTCTCGTGGCGAACGCCGACGGCTCAGTCGACATCCTGCTCCAACCGCATCAGCCATCGGATGCTGCGCAGAACTGGGTGGCGACCCCGTCCGGCCGGTTCAAGCTCATGCTCCGCGCCTATCTCCCTGGAGCGGCCATCGTAGAAGGCCGGTACGAGGTCCCGCCGGTCGTCAAGGTGCAGCCATGAATCGCCTGATCCTGAAATACGCCACGCCCGTGACGATCGCCATCGTGGCGGTCTTCGCTTGGGTGACCTACAGGCGGATCGCGGCCGGCGGCCTGGGCTCCATCACCCTGCTGGCAGCGACAGCTGTGGCCGTCTGGGTGATCGGTACGGTCCTCTTCATCTACTTCTGGCCGCGGATCACAGTGGGCGGCTTCAAGCGGACCTTTGCCCGGCGCGGGCTGGGTGGAGGGCCGATCCCTGTGAACACCATCTACGCCGTGCCGGAGAGCCCCTCCCGGTCCGCCCTGGCTGGCAGCGTCATCGCGACCGGCACCGACGACGTCCTCTACTTCGGCGGCTGGCTGGACGTCGGCGCCGGGCCGCACGTGCTGCACGTGCCCGACATGGCACAGCGCTATTACAGCGTGCAGTTCACGGACCCGACCAGCGGCGCCAACCCCGCCTACGTGGGGAAACGGACCACCGGAACCGCCGCCGGTGATTTCCTCCTCTGCGAACCCGCCTGGCACGGCGAGACCCCGGCCGGCATGACCCGGATCGATGTGCCCCACAAGGCGGCCCTGCTGATCGGTCGGATCTTCGTCGCCGACGAAGCTGACCGGCGCACGGCCTACGAACTCGCGAAGCTGGTCCAGCTCACTCCAGCGCCCATGGACCACAAGCATGGGTGAGAATCCGACCGCGTCACCGTTCGATGACGGCCCGTTCTACCACGGCACGGTCGCCGACTTGAAGGTGGGCGACCTGCTGACGCCCGGCCGCCCATCGAACTACCGCCCGGACGTCGTGATGAACCACATCTACTTCACGGCACGCGCCGACGGGGCAGGCCTCGCGGCCGAGATCGCAGGGGAACTCGCAGGGGGAGCAGCGACTCCGCGGGTGTACATGGTCGAGCCCATGGGAGCGTTCGAGGACGACCCCAACGTGACCGACAAGAAGTTCCCGGGCAACCCCACGCGGTCCTACCGGAGCAGCGCCCCGCTGCGGATCCTCGGCGAGATCACCGACTGGGTGCGGCTGACGCCCGAACAGCTGCAGGCATGGCGGGAACGGCTGTCGGTGCTCCGTACCAGCGGGCGAGGGGACATCATCAACTGAGGACGGCTGCCTAGCAGCTGATGTCCGCGAGGACGTTGTTGAACGCGGCCTGGACAGTGCCTGCCCCTTGGTTGAGGGAACCGAGTGCCTGCGCCAGCATGTCGTCGTCGGCAATGCCCTTCACCGCCGTGTCAAGACGGGTCTCAGCGGCCTTGAGCGCGTCGATGTGGGTCGGGGAGACATCGCCGGGCGTTGCGTCCAGGGCGGTGAGGGCCTTGGCCATCTGGTCGCGGGCGGCCCGGACGTCCTCTACCGATGCGCCGGCTTGGAGGTCGTCCTTGAAGCTGGCGAGGGCGTCGCCGAAGGCGCTGGCAGCGGTGCACGCGGCGGTCGACGACGGGCTGGGGGTGGGGGTCTCCGATGGGCTCGAGGTGCCTGCCGACGGGCTGGGCGTAGTGGTCGCCGACGGGCTCGAGGTGCCTGCCGACGCGCTGGGTGTGGTGGTCGCCGACGGGCCGGGCGTGCTGCTGCACCCTGCCAGCAGCATCAGCGCCGCGCCGAGCGCGGCCAACCGGGCGCCGAGTCGATGGTTCCGCGACATAGGAGGCCCTTTCCGGTGGCTGATGGCCTGGATCTGCAGAGGAAGGCGGGCTGTCTCACTGGCAATGGTGACGGCGCGTGCCGGCGCTGAAAGGAGCCAAAAGGCCTGAACCCGCGTCGGACAAAGCAGTGCCCCGAACCATGGGGGGTGGCCGGGGCACTGCACTGCGAGTCTAGGTTGCTCGCCTGAGTGTCAGCTCCGAGGGCTCCCCGAGGAGCCCAAGCAGCTCAGCCGCTGACCGAGGTGCCCCGTTCGGCGCGGTTGGCCTGCGCGTCCTCGCCGGTTCCAGCGGGCTGGGCGCGCAGGTGGTGCGGCGTGGCGAAGAAGAGCGCGCACACGGCGGCGACGAGCACCACGGACGCGGGCAGGATGAGCGTCTGGCTCATGGCGTGCGTGAACGCGTCGTGGAGGAACGGGGGCAGGACGGTGGTGTTCGACTTGCCCAGCTGGCCGCCCGCGCCCTTGCTCCCCGGCGGGAGGGCGGCCGTGATCTCGGCGCTGATGCGGCCGGTCATGAGCGCCGCGAGGGCTGCCGAGCCGATCACGGCCCCGACCTGCCGGGTCGTGTTGAACACGCCCGAGCCGGCGCCGGCGGCGCGCAGCGGCAGGTTCCGGTTCGCGGTGGTCGCGGTGGGGCCCCACATGAACGCGCTGCCCAGGCCCATCACGAAGGAGGGGATGAGCAGCAGGGGCCACGCGATGGTCGGGGAGATCATCACCGAGTAGAGCCACATCCCGGCCCCGACCAGGAGGGCGCCGGGCACCACGAGGTAGCGGGGGTGCACCCTGTCGGTGAGGCGGCCGGCTACCGGGGCGAGCACCATCGTCAGGACCGCCGAGGGCGTTCCCATCAGGGCCGACTCGAGCGGGGTCATCCCGCGCACGGCCTGGAAGAAGTACACGACAGGGATGAACATCGCGGTGATCGAGAAGCCCACGGCGGAGATCGCGGCGTTCGCGAGGGAGAAGTTCCTGTCCTTGAACAGCCCCAGCGGAAGCAGCGGCTCCTTCTTGTTCAGGGCCTGCCAGATGACGAACAGCACGAGGAAGGCGACGCCGGCGATCACGGAGGCCCACACCCAGCCGTTCCAGTCGTAGGTGTTGGACTCCTGCAGGCCGAAGACGAGGAAGAACATGCCGGCGGCCGAGAGCAGCACTCCGAGCCAGTCGAAGGTGTGGCTGTGCGTCTCGAGCTGGGGGACCAGGGCCGCCGCCATCACGAAGGCCACCACCCCGATCGGGACGTTGATGAAGAAGATCCACTCCCACCCGAGGGTGTCCACGATGAGGCCGCCCAGGACCGGGCCCACGAGCGTGGCGAAGCCCGCCGTCGCGCCCCACAGGGCCATGGCGGTGCCGCGCTTCTCGGGGGCGAAGGTGCGGGTGATGACGGCCATGGTCTGCGGGGTCATGAGCGCGGCGCCGAGACCCTGCACGGCGCGGGCGATGATCAGGTTGGCGATGCCGCTGCCCGGCAGGAGGTCGGACAGGCCGCACCACAGCGAGGCGAGCGTGAAGACCACGAGGCCGATCAGGTAGATGTTCTTCGGCCCGAACCGGTCGCCGAGCCGCCCGGTCACGAGCAGCGGGACCGCGTAGGTGAGCAGGTAGGCGCTCGTGACCCAGATGACGTTGTCCGTGGTCGTGGAGAGCCCGGCCTGGATGGACGGGTTCGCCACCGAGACGATGGTCGTGTCAATGAGGATCATGAAGAAGCCGATGACCAGCGCCCAGAGGGCCGGCCAGGGCCGGACCTCCTTGGGGCTGGTCCCGTGAGCGGGTGTCATTGCGGGTGTCCTTCCATGCGGACCGGAGTTAAGGGGACGGCCTGGACCGCTGCTGCCCGGGGGCACTGCTCGTTTTACCCGGTGGCGGCCATTGTCGATCCCGTCTGGACCCATCATCCCAAGGGACGGGCATTACGCGCACACACACCGCGCTCCCTGTCCAGGGCTCCGGACCCTAGTCGCCCCGTGGATCCGGTCGTAGCCTCTCACCATGTCGCAGCCGGAACCGGACCCGGACAGCCTCGCACTGCCCACGGGAAGGCCGCCCGAACCGCCTCCCGAGCAGGTGCGCCGTGCCGAGGCGATCGCCCGCACGGCGGTCTTCCTGGTCCTCGCGGCCGTGGTCCTGGTGCCCGTGCTGATCTTCCGCGCGTTCGTGCCGTCCGCCACGGCGGGGATCGAGGGCGCAGCCCGCGACTTCTTCACCCTCGCGATCAGCGTGGTGATCGAGTCGCTGCCGTTCGTCTTCCTGGGCATCCTCATCTCGATCATCGTGCAGGTCTGGCTCCCGCAGGACCTGCTCCTGCGCCGCCTGCCCGCACGGCCGGCCCTACGGCGCCTGACGCTCTCGTTCCTCGGGATCCTGATGCCGGTGTGCGAGTGCGGCAACGTCCCGCTGGCGCGGGGACTGATCTCCAACGGCCTCACGGTGGCCGAGGCGATGACGTTCCTCTTCGCCGCCCCGATCCTGAACCCGATCACGATCATCACCACCCAGCAGGCCTTCGGCTGGGACAGCCCCGTCCTGGCCGCACGCGTCGCGGGCGGGTTCCTGATCGCCAACCTCGTCGGCTGGATCTACGCCCGCCATCCCCGGCCCGAGCAGCTCCTCACCCCCGGCTTCCAGGCATCCTGCGCCGCAGACGGACGCGGCCACGCACACGCACACGGCCACGGCCCGGAGGGGAAGGTCCGGCGCAGCCTGGAGCTCTTCGCCCACGAGACCAACGCCATGATGCCTGCCCTGATCGTCGGCGCAGCCCTCGCCGGGATCATCCAGGTCTTCGTCTCCCGCGACGCCCTCGTGGCCCTCGGCGGCGACGTGATCTGGTCAGTCCTGGCGCTGATGGCCCTGGCCTTCATCGTGGCCCTGTGCTCGAACGTGGATGCGTTCTTCATCCTCTCCTTCGGCAGCACCTTCCTGCCCGGCGCGATCACCTCGTTCCTGGTCTTCGGCCCGATGATCGACGTGAAGATGATCGCGCTGCTGCGCACCACCTTCACCGCGAAGACCCTCGCCGCCCTGACCCTCCTCATCGGCGCCTGCGCCGCCGTCCTCGGGTGGGCGGTCAACCTTGCTGCCTAGGAGCTCCGATGCTTAGAGGATTCGCCGGCAGGGTCGGCGTCATGCTCAGCCTCACCGCGGTCGCGGCCACCCTGTGGCTCTCGGCCACGGGGCGCCTCGGCCTGTACATCAATCCCGGCTACGCCCCGTTCGCCACCGTCATGGCCGCGATCGGCGGCGTCCTGGCGGTCGCGGCCTTCGCGCTCCTCCCCGCCGCCGCGCCCCGGCCAGCAGCGCCGGAGGGCCGCGGGCGCCGCGAGGGAGCCCCCGCACCGGGCCCGGGGCAAGCGGTGGGGCGGTTCCGGGCCGCCGGCAGCCTTCTGGTGGTCGCGGCCGCCGTGGTCGGGCTGCTGGTCCTGCCCCCGCGGACGCTCACCTCCGCTGCCGCGAGCCAGCGCAGCCTGAACGTCTCCGGCACCCTCAGCCGCGCCCAGACGGCCAACCTCGAAAGCCGGGATCCCGCCGACTACACGGTGCGGGACTGGGCCTCCCTGCTGCGCTACGACACGGACGGGAACCTCGTGGGCAAGAGCGCAACGCTGACCGGATTCGTCACCCCCGACCGCGCCGACCCCGCCAACGTCTTCTTCATCACCCGCTTTGTGATCAGCTGCTGCGCCGTGGATGCGCAGCCGGTGGGGGTCCCCGTCTACCTGCCCGGATGGCAGAAGCAGTACAGCGCCGATGCCTGGATCACCGCCACGGGGACGTTCTACGAGAGCCCGAACCCTGCCAAGGGCACGTCCACGGTGATCACGGCCGACCAGATCACCCACACCGCCCAGCCCGCGCAGCCGTACCTGTCGCGTTGACCGGACGCCGCGCGGATCAGATCCTCAGGGGCTCGGCCCCACGGTCAAGGCGCTGCTAGGACCCCGGACCCTCCCGCAGGGCCGCACGGGTCCGCGCGTTGCGGTGCAGGCCGAGTGCCGAGGCCGCCGTGAGGAGCAGGCCGAGGCCGAGCAGGAGGTACGGTCCCGGGACGCCGGACTCGTCGGTGGGCGCCCCCGCCGCGGTGCCGTCCGCACGCAGCGCGGCCACGGGGGACACCGCCGACTCCGGCGAGGCTGCACCGCTCGGGGTGGCGCTCGACACGGACGACGGCGGTGCTGCCGCCGGCGATGCCGGGGCGCCCGGCCCGGGCTGGGACGGCCGCGAATCGGACGGCCCCGGCCCGGAACCTGCCGCCCCGGAATCCATTGGAGCGGGCGCGCTGGGCGCAGGGGACCCGGGGACGGGCGCAGCCGGGGCCGCGGGCGCCGGTGCCTGCTGCGGTGGCGCCGGGTTCGGGGCCGTGCCGCCTCCCGTCCCGCCTCCGGTGCCGCCGCCGGCGCCAGGGCTCGGCGCCGGCGTCCCCCCGGTCCCGGGCTGGGGAGCCGTGGACGGGGTCGGCGAGGGGGAGGGGCGGCTGGGAGGGCAGAAGAGCGGCAGCAGGCACCCGGCGGGCACGGCCAGCGGGCGGCCCAGCGAGCTCGGCGCGGCCGACGCCACGGCAGCCGGAGCCGCCAGGAGCACGGCGAGGACGGCCGTGAGGGCTGCGAGCATCGCCGCAGCCGGTGCCCGGCCCCGCAGACGTGAAGTGCCCATGGACAGCAGATCCTACCGGCCCTGCATTACGTCCCGGGCTGCGGCTCGGCGGTGATCACCGTGTTCGTCCCCCACGGGTCGGCGAAGTCGCAGGTGATGAGCACCACCCTTCCGGGCACGGCGTCCCACACGCGGGAGGTGCTGAGGGCGGCCTTGCTGTAGTCGGCCACGGCGGTCACGCGGTAGCGGAGCGTGCCGGCGGCCGTGGCGAGGGTGAAGGCGTCCCCGGCCCTGGCGCGCTCGCCGATCCGGTTGAAGGGCGCGTCCGTCCCGACCCAGCGGTGGGCCACGATGTACGTGGTGTCCGCGGAGCCGGCGCCGGGCCTGCCGTAGTTGGCGAGCCAATAGGCGTCCATGGTCTCCGGAGGCGTGAGGGAACGGGCGGCGAGGTCGTCCGCCGTGGGCGTCAGGGGAAGGACCGCGACGCTCGCCTGCGCGCCCGGGTAGTCGAGCCGCCGGGGCGCCGCGGCCGCGGGAGTCGCCCGGGCCGGCGGGGAGGGCTTCGCGGACTTCGTGCGGGAGGGGGACGGAGCGGGGGAGGCGGACGCGGACGACGTCGGGCCGGTCGCCGGGGTGGCCGCGCTCGCCGTCGCTGCCGGTACCGGTGGCGGCCCCGGGCGCACGTCGGCCACCGCGGCGGCGGAGAGGAGCGCGCCGGCGGCCACCGCCGCGGCGAGGGCGCCGAGCGTGCCGCGGGGCGCCCTCTGGGCCTGGCGCTCGTGCCGTGCTCCGATGCGTGCGGGTCTCACAGTCTTCCTCGTGGGCTGGTCTTCCTGGTCAACGGGGTTCCGGTGTGCCGGACGGGCGCGTCCCCCACCCGATGTTTTCGGGCCACCGGGTGGGGGACGCGGGCTGGGGCTCGCCTAGGACTCGCGCCGGGAGCGGCGGAAGAAGGCCACGAAGGCCGCAGCGCAGCCGAGGCCGAGGAGCCCGGTGGCAGCGCTCCACAGGGTCAGGGCCGCCTGGGTTCCTGCGTCGCCGGGCCGGGCGTCGACGGCCGTCTGCACGGCGAGGCCGCGGCCGGGGGCGCCCGACTCGGGCAGCGGCGCCGCCTCGGACTCGCTCGGTGCCGGCGCGGCCTCGGACTCGGTCGGGGAGGGAGCGGGCGTGCACCCGCACCATTCCTCCTCCGGGGTGCTCTCGGTCGGCGTGGGCGTGGGCGTGCCCGTGCAGCCGCACGACTCGTCCCACGGGGTGCTCTCGGTGGGAGTCGGGGTGGGCGTGCCGGTGCAGCCGCCGCAGCCCGCGTCGCTCCCGGGGTCGCCGGTGGGCGAGGGCTTCGCCGTCTCGGTGCTGGTCGGGACGCTCGCGGCGATGACCGTGAAGGCCGCGACCCGCGCGCCCACGTTCTCGGAGGCCGCGCCCACGGTGTGCTCGCCGAGGGCCGCGCCCGTCGGGACGGTGCCCTGGTACGAGAAGTGTCCGTCGGCGTCGGCCGTCACGGTCGTGAGGGCGGTCCCGTCGAACATCACCTCGACTGGCTCGTTGGGGCCGTAGCCCACGCCGTCGATGGTGATCGCGGTGCCCGGCGCGCCCGAGGACGGGCTGACGGTGACGGCGGCCGCAACCTGGGCCGCGGACACCGTGAACGGTGCGCTCTGCGCGGGCGCCGTGCCGGCCGCGTTCGCGGCGCCGACGCCGGTGAAGATGCTGGTGCTGAGAAGGGCCGCTCCGAAGGCGGCCGAGGCCCACAGGCGCAGGGGCGCAGACTTCTTCCGTGTATTCACTTTTCCCCCAATATTGATATTCACAGGTGCGTCAGGATGGCTTTTCGAGAAATGGCCTGACAGGGCCGACCATATTCACCGCCATCGCGCGCCGACAAGGGTCTGGAGGGCCTTATCGGCGCGCTGTGACCGTGTGACAATGCGCTGTCACGTGCTTCCGGCTCCCGCCGGCGCCGGCAGCGCAGGGCAGCGTCGGGAAGGCGGCCGGGGAATTGCGCCGTGCGTGACACGCTCCGGGGTGCGAATTGTCAATTGACCCTGTGGGCCGCGTCAGGACTTTCCGAGCAGGTCGGGGAGCTGGTCGCACACGGCGAGGGCCATGAGGGCGCCGCCGGCCTCGTTGGCGTGCACGCCGTCGCTCGAGAGGCCCGGCAGCCAGGTGCCGTCCGGGGCGGTGACGGGGGCCGTGACGTCGAGCCACGGCACGCCGTGCACGCCCGCCCAGGCGCGCAGGATCGCGTTCAGCTGCACGGTGGAGGTCCCGTGGGCGGCGGAGGGCGGCACCGAGACCAGCACGGCCCGGACGTGCCGGGCGAGCACGTCGCGGACCAGGAGCTCCACGCCGGCCGCGGCCCCGGCGGGCGGGGCGCCGTCGCGCAGGATGTCGTTGGTGCCGGCCTGGACGAGGACCACGCCGCCGCGGGCGGCGGCCTCGCCGACCCATGCGCGCAGCTCCAGCGACGTGCGGCCGGGGTGGGAGGAGAGGACGCCGGGGGTGGTGCTGGGCACGAGGGAGTCGGCCACGGAGAGCCGGTACCACGAGTAGGGGAAGCCCGAGTGGGAGTCGCCCAGGACGCTCACCACGGTCGGCGCGGCGGGCACCGATTCCGTCGCCCCGCCGCCCGGTGCCCCCGCCCCGGGGGAGGCGGCGGCGTGCGGCGAGGAGCCGGCGTCGTGCGTCCCGAGCACCGAGCAGGCGGCGAGCAGCAGGACGGCGGGGAGCACCGCGAGGGACCGCGCGAGGGCGCCCCTCACTCGGGGCCTTCCACGCCCTCGTCGTCGATGTGGATCTGGCGGCCCTGGGAGTCGTAGAGGGGCTTGGCCGGGGGCTTGCGGCCGGTCTCGTGCTCCCAGACGCCGAGCTGGCGGGTGAGGGCCGCGGCGAGCTCGAACACCTGCTCCGGGGGGATGCGGATGCGGCTCACCACGCGGCCGGGGATCACCTCGGCGTGGTCGCCGTCCTCCGTCTCGCCCACCTGCGGGGGCTGGGTGAGGGCCACGAAGTCCAGCACGAACACGTTGGGCGTGTGCCAGAGGTTGGCGAAGTCGGCGAAGCGGCCCTCGATGTTCTCCTCGGGGAGGGAGATCTGGAAGACCTTGGGCATCTCGGGCTCGGGGATCTCTGGCTCTGGCAGGGTCATGCACCCCATCATTGCGCGACGAACGGGGCCCGCGAAGCATTCGCGGACCCCGTTCGTTGCTGGCGTACCCCGGCTTGGAAGGGCCCGCCGGGCTTCAGGTGTCAGCTGTTCCAGTGGTAGTGGCCGTTGGCGTCCCGGCCCTTGCTGCCGCAGGTGTACCAGCGGCCATTGGTGGCCAGGCCCTTCATCCACACCTGGCTGTTGGCGCAGAACGCGCCGGGGATGACGCGCCCGTTGACCACGGCGGCGGTGCCGCCGCGCGGGGACCAGGTGATGTAGCCGTTCTGGAAGTTCTGGGCGCGGCCGCCCTGGTAGTTGTACTCGTCCGTGGTCGGGTAGCCGAGGTACCCGCGCTCCCAGCCCTTCGAGGCGTACACGGCGCGGATGGCGCCCGCGTTCGGGTGCGCCCCGGTCCGCGAGGACCAGTAGATGGCGCCGCGGGCGTAGTCGCGGTGCGCGCCGGTGCTGGTGCGGACCTCGGGGCCGCGGGCCGCGCCGAGGAGGCGGGAGCCGCCCACGGCCTGGTACTTGGCGTCGATCGCGGAGTAGCCGCCGGCGGTGGCGGCCTGCGACGCGATGCCGGTGGTGGTGAGTGCGAGCAGCAGGCCGAGCACGAGTGCGGCGATGCCGCCCTTGCCGAGGAGCCTGCTCCCCGTGGTCTGCCGAAGCGACGATACTTCCATGGAGCCCCCAGAGTTCGTCGAGAAGGTGCGAAGTGGAGGCCCGGTCGGCTGGCCGCGTACAGGGCCAGCGGACCGGGCTACCGAGATTTTACATGTCCAACAGGGTGCTTCGCCCGCGTGCGGCCGGCCCGTCTCACTCGGCGGACGACGGCGCGGGGCGGCGCCGCGCTGCGGCCTTGCCGGCGGCGGTGACGAGGGTGTCGCGGAGCCAGGGGTGGCGCAGCTGGTTGCTGATCCGGTTCATCAGCCGGGAGCCGGCCACGGCGCGCTGGGAGGGGCGGCGCCGGGCGGCGTCGTACCGCGCGAGGCCCTCGGCCGCGGTCGGGGCGGCGACCAGCGCGTCGGCGAGGGCTAGCCCGTCCATGAGGGCCTCGCCGCCGCCGCGGCCCAGGTGCGGGGCCATGGCGTGGGCGGCGTCGCCCACGAGGGCGAGGTTCCCGGCCGCGTAGCTCTTCAGCGGGGCGAGGTCCTCGATGCGGCGCCGGTCCACCGCCTCGGAGGTGAGGGTGGCGAGCACCTCGTGGACGCGCGGGGTCCAGTCCCGGTAGAGGGTGCCGAGGAGCTCGAGCGGATCGTCCTCGCGGGTGCCGGCGAGGTCGGCGCGGACGCCGGCGTACCAGTTGGTCCCGCCGCCGGGGAACGGGGCGCGGCCGAAGATCAGCCCGGCGCCCCAGGCCTCGAACCCGTTGCGGGTCTCGAGGGGGGCCACGCCGCGGAAGGCCACCACCCTGGCGTCGCGGAGCCGCGCGGCCGGGAAGGCGTGGGCGCGCAGGGCGGAGTGGACGCCGTCCGCCGCGACCACCACGTCGGCGTCAGGCAGCTGCGCGGGGGAGGCGACGGGGGAGCCCCAGCGGACGGTGCCCTCGGGCAGCCCGGCGAGGAGGGTCTCGAGCAGGTCCATCCGCCCCACGCCGCGGGAGGTCTCGGGCAGGGACAGGCGGGCCAGCACGCGCCCGTCGGGGCGGAGGAGCTCGCCCGAGGCGATGCTCACGGTCTCCAGCCCGGCGGCGGCGCCGAGGCGCTCGAGCGCGGACCACGCAGCGGGCCACAGGCCCAGCAGCGTGCCCGCGGTGGAGAGCTGCGGGTGGCGCTCGTGGACCTCCACGTCCCAGCCGCCGGCGGCGAGCGAGCGGGCCGCAGCGAGCCCCGCGATCCCGGCCCCGGCGATCACAGCGGTGCCCTTCATGGGCTCAGGCTAACGGTGGTTGAGCGGAGCGCAGAGGAGTCGAAACCCGCGGTGGTTGACCGGGGCGAAGCGGAGTCGAAACCCCGTGTCCCACTAGTGCCCAAAGTCCCGGATTTCCGCCGGAAATCGCCACTTCCGCCCGCGTGAGGCCATGTGACTTGCACTTTTTTGGACTTCGTGTGTGCCTCTGCCATGGTGGTGGTGCACAGAGGCAGCCGCGGCTTTCCGTTGCCGCGCTCGGTGATGCGATGGGGGCTACTCATGGGCTGGAAGAGCAAGTATCGGCGCCGGCAGTGGTGGCTGAGGAACGAGCGGCTCGTCAGCAGGGCGCAGACCGCGCTCCTGGCGGTCGCCGCCGTCGCCACGGTGCTGTTCATCGCCCTCAACCTCCACCGGTAGCCCGCGCGGCGGGAGTCACACAGGCCACACCTGTGCACCCGGCGTGCCGCCACCGGGCCGTGCCGCGGCGCCCCTAGCCTTGGATCCAGACACTACGTACGGGCAAGGAGCATGGGGGATATGACGGCCAGGCATGTCATCGCCGCGGGCATCCGGCGCGGGAACGGGGAGGGCCTGCTGGCCTCGGTCGCGGAGGGCCTCTCCGCGCTCGGCGAGGACGTCTTCGTGGTCGGGCCGCCGGCCCGCAGCCCCCTCATGGCGCGCGCCGCCGCGCTCGGCCTCCCCGTCCACACGCTGGCCTCGGCCCACCCTGCGCAGTACGCGCTCGATCTGCTCCGGTGGCGCCGGGCAAACCCGGACGGCGTGCTGTGGTGCGAGGGGACGCTGCCCGCCCTCGCGACGGCCGGGATGCAGCGGCGGGTCCTCGCCTTCGACACCGCGGCCCCCGGCCCCCTGAAGAGCGTCCGGAGGGCGGCGGCGCGTGCCCGCGCGCTCGCCACCATCGTCCCCTCCGCGGCCGACGCCGGGCGGCTGAGGGACGCGCACGTTCTCGCCCCCTCGGTCCCCGCCCTCGAGCTCGTCCGCCACGGGCGCGGCGCCGGCCCGCTGCGGATCGGCTTCATGGGCCCGGTTTCGGAGCGGGACGGGGTGCTGGTCCTCGCGGACACGCTCAGGGAGCTCAGGCGCTGGGCACCTGAGGGGTACCGGCTCCGCATCACGGGGCCCACCCGCTACGCCGACGCCCGCGAGCGGGTGGTGGTGGAGGGCCGGCTCAGGTCCCTGGGCGCGATGGTCCAGAGCGTGCACAGCATGCCGGCGGACGAGTTCCTCGGGTCCGTGGACCTGCTGGTCTGCCCGGCCGTCTCGCCCCGGGGCTTCTGCTTCCCGGCGGTGACCGCGATGGCCTCGGGCGTGCCCGTGGTCGTGAGCGACGCCGGGTCGCTGCCCGAGGTGGTGGGCCCGGATCACCCGTGGGTGGCGCGGGCGGGCGATTCGGCCCACCTCGCCGAGGTGATCACGGCCGCGGCCGCGGCGCTGCCGGCGTACGACGCCGTGGCTGCCGCCCGCCGCCGCTGGGAGGCTTCCTATTCGCCGGAGGCGGGCCGGAAGGCGCTCACCGCGCTGCTCGGGAACCTCGGCCTGGGGCCCTCGCACAGCGGTGCCGGGGAACCTGCGGCGGCCGCGGGAGCCTAGGGTTTGGACGGCCCATCCTTGGCGACCACGGCCTTGAAGGTCTTTGCCAGGATGATGAGGACGCCCAGGAGCGACCAGTCGTCCAGGCCGCTCTGGCCGCTGGTGCATCGGTGGGCACATCGAGGCAGAACGTGGCATCAGCGCTGAACGTGGCCGTGCCGAGCACGGTCGCAGTCGCGTCGCCCTCCACCGTGGCGGTCTTGTGGGACGCGTGGCGGCTACCGCTACCGTGCAGTGCTTTCAGTCCGACAATCTCGCGATTCAGCACGAGGTGGTTGAGCAGATGCTAGAGGTTCGCGAAGTCGGCCAAGTGCCCCCCCGATATTCTCCTTGGGCATGGAGATATGGACTACCTTAAGGAGTTCATCGTGGACCATGTCCCCTTCGAGGCCCCCAGAGCCCGGCGTATTGTCCGAGTCAATCGGACCCGGTGCAGCACTGCAATAGACCCCTTGGAGGTCCGTCTATGTAGCCGCCTGCAGCGCGGGTTCGAGGGAGACCGCCGGTACCTGTGTCGTCAAGTGCTTGGCTACTACGGGCCGCCCGCAAGCCGTCGCTACAAGAGCGACCCTCACGGGCGGAGAGCCTCTCCGCGACGTGATGGCTACGGCGATCCCCTGGAAGAAGCCGAGCGCCCCGGCGGCGATCCAGAGAATGACCGCGAGGCCGCCATGGACCTCCGCCCCGGAAGTGATGATCGCAGCCCCAGCAAGCACTGCACACACGGAAAAAGGAAGGGCGTAGTGCCAGTTCATGATGTGTCCCCCATCAAGATGCCGGCTCCGAGCCAGCAGCGCCTAAAACCGACCGCGGCAGAGGCGCGTCGGTCCGTACACTACTGTATACCGGTTCCCGCGCTCCGGACGTCCGTGGCACGTCAACATGGATTTGTGCAGATTTGGAAATCGTGGGGCCACCTGCCAATCTAGTCCCGCAGCAGGCGCGGCCGCGGTCTTCGCTCCCTGCGACGCCTACGACTGGAGGGGGCAGCAATGAGCCGAAGGAACAGCCATCGTCGGCGTGAGTGGGCGTTGCGGGAACGAGAAGCAGAGCCATGCCCCGAGTGGCATTGCGCCTGTGGGCTCTGGGCCGTGGTTCTGTTCATCGCCCTGGCCATGAAACAGGCAACGGCGCCGGCCGCCGGCACAGTCTCTGCGGCGACAGCATGCCCGGGCAGCGCCTTCCGGTAGAGCTAGGAGGCCCTTCACCCTCTGCCGCACCGGTTCATTTCCCAATGAATCCGTGAAGAGCCCATTTCTCTGACAGTCCGGTGGGCCGTTAGGATTCGAACATCAGCCCCTGAGACCGCGAGGTGAACCAGTGCATACCTACACGCTAGTCCCGCAAGGCGGGCTGAAACTCGGGCTTGGCTGTAGTCGACTCGGCTCAGTGAATGGCGCTTCGCCGAGAGAAGCGCGGGCGCTTCTGCATGCCGCGCTTGAGGAAGGCGTGCGTGTATTTGATACCGCGAATGTGTACGGGCAAGGCGACAGCGAGAAGGCAATTGGAGCAGCAATAGCCGGACACGACGATTGCGTACTGATTTCGAAAGCAGGCAAATACCATCAGTTGCGCCGTCGCATGTTAGGTCCACTGAAGGGGACGATGCGATCCACCGTCCGCCGTTCTGTTGGCGCTCGTCATCAGCTGTCGGCAGCACGGTCTACGCCATTACCCGCCCGATGGGACGCACGGCATCTGGTTCGGAGCCTAGAGGGCACACTCCGCAGATTGCGCCGTGAACAAGTCGAGGTTTTTATGCTCCACAGCCCAAACGTCGAGGTTATTCTCAACGGCGAAGCTGTCAGTGCGCTTGACAGCGCCCGAGCAGCTGGGAAGATCGGCTGCATTGGCGTCTCAGTGGATGATGTCGAAACCGCGCTCGCTGCGCTTACGGACGATCGTGTGGGCGCCTTGCAGGTACCCCTCCACCCTGGGTCCGCGAGCTACGATGCGACCCTGGCGCGCGCCAATGCCGCGGGAGTGACTATTGTCGGCCGTGAAATTTTCGGTGGGGTGGGCGCACTTTCCTCCCGGAATGATGCTGAGAGCTTCGCCCGACATCGAATTGTCGAAGTGGTAGGTGACCCGCGTATCGACCTTCCGCTGGTGGGAACCACCCGTCTCGCCAGTCTCAGGGCGTCGACGAGAGCGGCCCGGGACGCGGGGCTGAACTTTCTGTGACGTTGGTGCTGTAGCAGTGAACTCCATTCGCCCCCTCATCCGTGCCGTGGCCCGCCTATCTCCGAGGCAAATTGCGTATCACATCAAACGCAAACTCCGTAATGCTTTAGCCCGTCGATTCCCTTCGGCGTATGCGTCACTCATCACAAGACAAACACGGGCCACGCCGAGACTGGACCGTGACTTGATGAGTGATAACAGGATCCGCCTGGCGAAGGCGATCGCGCAATACTATTACGACGAGTACATAGCAACGATCGACGATGTCCTTCAGAATCGCTTTAGCTTCTTTGGGCAATCTGTGCAGTTTCCCAGCCCCGCCGAAATTGACTGGCATCACACCATCGCTGCCGAGGATGATTTTCATCTCTGGCGCATGAAGCTGGGGCACATGGGGTTTATATGTCCAATGCTGGTAGCGGGAGACCAGCGTCATCGCGACGCTGTGAAGGCGTTACTCGCTGGTTATCGTGAGCAAGCGACATTCGGGAAATCAGGATGCTTTTCCTCTTACTGGTTCCCGTACAGCGTGTCACACCGAGTACTGGCCATCCTTAGTGGGTATATCCTCTCTTATCCTTCCATCGACAGGTCATTGCAGCAGGAAATCGAATCCTTCCTGCGCTGGAACGTCAGCTTCGTGGCGGCGAACATCGAGCACGAACTGAAGAACAACCACGTTGAGCGCAATCTCGCCGCGCTATGCTTCTACTACTCTTGCGCCGAGTTCGTGCCCCCACGAGTCGCCGCGAGCCTTGACCGTGAGGTCAGGCGCAGCATTGAGGCGTGCGTGTTGAGGGATGGGTTCATGATCGAGCGATCGGCCATGTATCAGGGCCTGACGGCGATGGCCCTCGACGTGTTCGCCAATACACCTTTCCTTACGAAAGGTACGCGACAACTCGCCAGCGGCACGTTGGCTAAGGCACTCCAGGCTTGGGCAACGATGTCCCATCCCGACGGTGAGATCGCGCTGTTCAACGACAGCTGGTTCGGCGAGGTCCCCCCGCTATCGCGTGTGGCCGGCGAACACACCACGGCTCCGCTTGCGCTGCTGCCTGACGCGGGTTACGCCCGGCTGGAGTCCGACGACATCTTCGTCCTTATGGATGCCGGACCGATCGGCCCGCGCTGGAATCCTGGCCATGGGCACGCCGATTTCCTCTCCATCGAGGCAGACGTCGCGGACCAACGATTCATAGTCGATCCTGGTACATTCCAGTACTCCACGGGCTCGCGCCGGACATTTGAAAGGTCTGCGAGCAGCCACAACGGCCCGCATTGCCGCGGGCTAGAACCAGTCGAATACGCTGGCTGTTTTCGGGTGGGCCGGATGAACGAGGCATGGTTCGGGCCTGATGCGTCAGCCAACCATGTGACTGGGCATCTTTCTTTGCCCGATGGACAGGATGTGTGCCGCAGTATCACCGTATCGCCTGGGCTGGCGCGGATCACGGACGTCTGGGAGGTAGGCCATGACGCTCGCGTCCGCCTCACCATTGCGGGCGAATGGACTCTTGTTAGTCACACCCAGCGGTCGGTCGAGTTTCGTATGGGCTCGACGTCTGCAGTAATCGAGGTGACTCGGGGCAATATCAGTTTGCCTCAGGCGGGTGAGTGGGTGCGACGCTATCTGAACAGTGAGCCCGCTACCATTCTGCTCTTGACGCCGCATCACGAAGCTGCTGAATCGGCCACACTCGAATGGGAGATAAGAAAGCAGGCACACCTATGAAACTCGCCATCGTCGGGTGCGGTTTTGTCTTCGATATCTACATGCGCACCATTAAGGCGCACCCAGAACTAATAGTATCGGGAGTCTACGACTTAAGACCCGAGCGGATGCAAGCTGTAAGCGCCCGCTACGGTTTCCATACATATTCCACATTTGATGACCTGCTTGCCGACCCAAACGTTGATGCGGTCATCAACTTGACCAACATCGACTCTCATTTCGACATCACGAAGAAAGCCCTCGAATCGGGCAAGCACGTATATTCCGAAAAGCCTCTAACCAAGAGTCTTGAGCAATCGCGTGAGCTTTTCCGAATAGCGGAGGCGAACGGTGTCAGAGTCTACGCGGCGCCCTCCAACATTTTTAGTGACAGCGTGCGCACGGTCTTCGAGTCAGTCCAGTCGGGTGCTATCGGCAAACCGCTTCTTGTTTATGCGGAATTGGATGATAATCCGATTCACCACATGGGCTTCGATAAGGTGACCAGCCCGACAGGTGCTCCCTGGCCGCTGCACGAAGAGATCCTCGAGGGGTGCACGTACGAACATCTCGGCTATCACCTCGTCTGGATCTGTGGTTTGCTTGGCCCGGCGGTGTCCGTAACAGCGTTCTCAAGCGAGCTTATCGAGAACAAGGCTGAGGCCTTGCCTCGCCTTGTTGGAACGCCCGACTTCTCCGTCGCCAACATCCAGTTCGCCAACGGCGCTGCAGCCAGGATCACCTGCAGTGTCGTCGCTCCCCGAGACCACCGGATGCGTATCATCGGCCGGGAAGGCGAGATCTGCGTAGACGGATATCGACAGTACCGCGCCCCCGTCTTCCTAGAAAGGTTTACATCGAAAAGCCTCAACGCGCGGAAGCTTCGCACCCTCCGTGAGCATCCGAGTCTCGGCCGGCTCTTCGGAATCGGAGGCCGCAGGATAAAGCTTACGAGGAATTGGAAGTCCCATGCGGTAGAGAGCACAAATCTAGTGGCTCCATCGCTCAAACAAAGGCTACTGGAGGGCATTAGGCGACGCGAGGTGTATGCGCAAGACAAGTTCGTCGGCGTGGCAGAAATGGCGCGAGAATTGCGAGAGGGGCGCCCGCAGTATCTCAGCCCCGACTTCCTACTTCATCTCAATGAGCTCACACTTCTCGTGCAAGGCGCGGGTCCGGGGGGAATTACCGCTATCCCCACCACGACATTTGTACCGCTTGACTCGTTAGCCAGCACCGAGCTGGGTGTAAGCCTTGGCGAGGGCTAACGTGCAAACAGGCGGAACGACGCACCTCTATCCCGGGGCATCACAGGTGATGGTCTCGCTGCCCCAAGAAGAGTCCCTGTCCGTTTCAAGGCAAACCTCACCCATTTTAGGCTGCTCAGTTTCGACTTCGCTCTTGAGCTTTGTGCCTCTGCCCCGCACGGCGCTAACGGGTAGCTTATTTGGAGGATGCGATGCGGGTAAGTGATGAGAACTCGGTCCATACCCGGCCTTCGCTGCGGAGCTGGCACGCCGCCCTCACCTACGTATTACTAGCTACGTGTTTGGTCGGGTTCCACTTGAGGCTGTCGATCTATTCCGGCGACGGCTCTGTCTTAGTGCCGAACTATCTAATCCTGGTCCCAGGGGCGCTACTGGCGATCGCTCATGCAAGTAGCTTAATCCGCCGGGCAGCAATTCCTCTTTTTGCACTGATCGTCGTGGTCACGATCCACCCCCTGTTGACGTTTGCCCCGATGAGCAATCTTGTCGAAAGTCTACGGGGCGGCGCTCAATTAGTTGCGTCTGTCATATGCACTCTGGCAATCGTCCTCGCTGCGTCAAGACTTCCCGCGCTAGGACTGCAGAGACTTTTCTATGGTTTCTGGGTGCTGCTTATGGTGCTCACGGCCCTAGATGCATTCGTTTTTCGAAGCGCGATGACGAATATCACTGAGGCGATCTACGCGGGGACGCCCAGAAGTATCTATGACAGCGAAATCCGCGATACTGTAATCTACGGTGGTGCACGTCCCACGGCCCTTGCTTCGGAGCCCTCATTCCTTGCGCAGTCATGGATCTTTTCCGCTGTTCTCGTATTTTTGTTGGACAAGAATCGCGGCAGCGTTCGGAGCTGGATCCGCCTTCTCGTGATGGTTGGTGTCGGCTATGCACTGGCGCCAAGTACCTCGATCCTGTTCGTGCTTCTTGCGACCGTTCTGTGGCATTTCTGGCCAAAAGGACGATACGCCAATCTTCGTCTCTTCGCATGGGTCGGTATGGGTGCAGCCATTCTAGCTTCCCCAAACTTCATTGACCTGTTGGGAAACTTCGGATCCAGCGAAACCGGTAGTTTTTTCGCACGCGTGACTTCCGGCCCCTATGTCGCGCTGCAGTCGCTCAGCAACTATCCTCTGTTGGGTTACGGCCTCGGCAATGTCGATGGCGTAGCTCCCGTCGTCGTCCAAGTTTGGGAGACGGCTGGTGCCTTCGACCGTTGGCCGTGGTATGTCGGGGCCAACACACACACGATGTTGGCTAATGGATTCTGGTGGCAATGGATAAGTATGGGCTTGGTTGGCGGAGCCGTTTTAACTTATATCGTGGTCCGCTTGCTGACCTCTGTCGGAGTCAAGCATCCTTTACGAACACTCGTGTGTGCATGGATCGTTTGGTACACCGAGGGCGCCTTCGAGTCGCCCACAACCTGGCTGGCCGTGGCACTTTTTGCGATCGTCGCAGTGACACAGCGTCCCGGGAGCCCGGCCGTCGTCGTGAATCGCTCTAGGTCCTCTATCTCTACGGACTGATCTGGCGGTTATTTTGACGGTGCTGGGGCAGGAAAGGTTGGACGGCAGCGGCCGGGTAAATCTCTGTCAGTGCGATCCGTGCACCATCAGACGACCTCGGTGGCTGTCCACGTTCCCAGAAGCAGTGTTCGTGTTCGATTTCGCAGGCCTTGGGCACGGATGCCGCCCATCCCGGCGGGGTTCAGTCTCTCGAGGGCCCTGACCTGACACGGTATCAGGTGGGTCGTCGTCTCTTCCAGAGCGCCAGCGACCCTCGGGAGACCCGGCAAGATCGATGCCAAGGACGTGGTGCACCGGGACAGGCTGCTGCCTGGACGAGGTCACCCCGTCCCTAGTCCGACTGCGAAGCATGAGGCCCGCTTTGGACCTCGTACGGGCGTAAGAGGACTGCCGCGGGGGATCTGGGATGGGCCCGGCACCGGGGCCGGAAGTCGCGGCTCCGTCACGGCATCTTTCACCAAGGCGGGCCGCCTGGACTGGTGCCCACGTTGGGTGGCTGCGCCGCGAGCCTTGCCGCAGCGGGCATCGCCTGCCACCCGGATCGTCTTCGCCGCGCTGATGGTCAAGGGCCGCGGCGGCAGACCCGATGCGGCCCTAGAGGAGGCGGCCCGAAGAGAGTCCGCACCGCTAGTACACTGTCTGGGCTGCCGGCGCGAGGTGAGCACGCTAATCTGGCTCCCAGGCGAGTGGAACTCGGGGACTGGCACCGGTTTGCCGGGGCGACGACGGGTCTTCGTAGGACTGACACGGCCGAGCATTCTTCGGGTGCGGCCCGGGCGCCTGGGCCGACCACAGAGACCGGCGACGTCCATGAGCCTCGCCTCCTGTCGAGACCATCTGGCACCATCGCGCGATATGTGTTCGGCAAGACGAGACGGGCCGCTTGAGACATTGTTCCGACCGCAGGTGGGCACCCGGTGGTGAGGGCTACCTGCGCATACGCCCCCGGCGGGTGGGCGTCCCCGACCGGCGCCAGCGCCCCACCGTCGCTCGCGAGCTGGCCGGCTCGTGCTGGTACCCGGCAGCCAAGGACGCCAGGCCTGAAGACCGCTTCGCTGTATCCCCTCCGAGGTCGGCGGCAGCGATTCGAGCGCCCACGAAGCGCTTATGAGTACGAGTAACAGCCCCCCAACAACGTGATCGCGACACGCTAGAAAAGCGGAACCATTCCCGCCGAGCTACCGTCTTGCGGTACCAGCCACGCGCACCAGCCTGGCCGGTCATCGTCCAGCCACAAGCTCGCCGACGCCTCCAGCGAGGCACAGAGGCGCCGCCATAGCTTTACAGGTATACGTAGCGTCACGCCGCTTCGCCTGCTTCTACACGGCGCCCTCCTTGGCCACGACAGCCTTGAACGTCTTGGCCAGGATTGTCAGGTCATTGAGGAGCGACCAGTTGTCAACGTAGTAGAGATCGAAGCGTAGGGCCTGCTCCCAGGTTAGGTTGGATCTCCCGCTAACCTGCCAGAGTCCGCTCATACCAGGCTTCACGATGAGACGCCGGTGCGCGTAGTCGTCGTACAGCGCTACTTCGGCCTCCCGTTGGGGTCGAGGGCCGACTAAGCTCATAGTCCCAAGGAGAACATTAAATAACTGAGGGAGTTCGTCGAGGGAATACCGGCGAAGGGCTCCGCCGATCTTCGTAATCCGAGGATCGTTCTCGACCTTGAAGAGCGGCTTGTCCGCGGAACCCTGCGCTTTAAGCAGATCTGCCAGCATTGCATCTGCGTCGGTGACCATGGATCGAAACTTGTACATCTTGAAGGGCTGCCCGCTTTGGCCGATCCGAACTTGAGAGTAGAGGACGGGTCCCGGGCTAGATAGCCTGACCGCGAGTGCCACGGCAACCAGTACCGGCGAGAGCAGCAAGATGATCAGAGCTGAACCACAGATGTCGAAAACTCGTTTCAGGGTGCCGCGAAAGCCATCGAGTTTCGGTGTAGTGACATGGATTAGAGGCAACCCGGCAAGCGGCTGGGTGTGAATACGCGGCCCAGCCACATCAGTAAGGGCAGGAGCAACCACCATCGCGATATTTCGCGCGGACAGCTGCCACCCGAGCTCCTGGAGTGTTCGTGGGGGAAGCGCCGCGCCATTGGATATAGCGAGTGTGTCGGCGTCATTAGATTCGAGAGCCCGCAGAATAGAGGTGCATTCGGCCGGTCCGCTGACCAATGCGACATGTGGCCAGACCTGCCCCGCGGTCGCGTCATGGGGCTCTGGGACGTAGGCGGCCACTGGCGCATAGCCGGCCGCAGGCGTGCTTCCTAACTGTACTGCTAAATGGCTGACAGTAGCGGGAGCCCCCAATACCATGACGCGACGAAGGTCACCGCCACTGTTCCTTCGTGCCACGAGAACCGATCGAAGTGTCCAACGGGCAAAGAGCAGGCCTATTAAACCTAGTGGCAAGGCGATCGCCACATACCCTCTCGCTAGATCAAGCTTGAAGACGTAGGATCCGAGTGCAATCCCCCCAAAAAACCATAGGGTCGCTTTTGTGACCCGATTATACTCTTCCATTCCATGACCGAGGATCATTGGCTCACGGGAGGATGAAAAGGTGAGAAAAATCCACCAGCCAACGGCAATTAGGACGCCAATCGTGGCATAGGAAGCGTTGGAGCCACGGACTGTGACGTCATCGTCTGAGCCGAATCGGAGAATCTGCGCCCCCGTTACTGCCCAGACTACGCAGACGAGGTCACTGAGCATGATCGGTAGCTGCGTCCGCTGGTGTTTGAAGTGTTTCGCAGCCGATATCCCGCCGATCATGCTTCTGTGTGTAAGCTTCATACCGGCATCAACCGGTTGGTAGATGCCGAAGCATGCCTGCGTCCTAGGGCCACGAACTCCCATCCTGCAGCTTCCCATTCTGCAGAATCCAGCACGTTCCGGCCGTCGATTATTTTTTGGCCGAGAGTGAGGTTCGATAGGTCCTCGGGCTTCAGTTGGCGGAACTCATTCCATTCCGTCAGCAGCAGAACGAGGTCCGCGTCTAATGCGGCCGCATCGAGCGAATCGACATAGCCGAGCCGGGGGAAGCGTCTTGCTGCGTTGGCGTTGCCTTCGGGGTCATATACCGACACGTCGGCGCCGCTATTGAACAGGCGTACGGCGATGTCGAGTGCAGGTGAGTCGCGCACATCGTCGCTGTCGGGCTTGAAGGCTACGCCGAGAATCGCGATCTTCTTGCCCGGTAGATCGCCGAGCATCGCCTCGGCGAGATGGACCACGCGGTCGCGGCGACGGAGGTTAATCAAGTCGACCTCAGAGAGAAAACGCATGGATCTGTCGAGTCCCAGCTCACTGGCCCTGGCCTGAAGAGCCCGGATATCTTTGGGCAGACAGCCTCCTCCGAAGCCTACGCCGGCGTTAAGGAAGCGCCTGCCGATCCGAATGTCATGGCCGATCGCGTCGGCGAGGGTACGGATGTCGCCCCCAACCGTCTCGGTTATCTCGGAGAAGGCGTTGATGAAGGATATCTTCGTCGCGAGAAACGCATTGGCGGCCACCTTGACCAGCTCGGCAGTCTCGAAGTCGGTGACGATGAGTGGTGTCTGCTTGGCCAGCGCATCCGCATATGTGGTCCGTAGGACATCTTCGTCGTGAGCGTTGTCGACACCGAAGACGAGGCGATCCGGGGAGAGCGTGTCGCGCACGGCAAATCCCTCGCGAAGGAATTCGGGGTTCCAAGCCAGACCTATCTTCAAGGCCGGATTAGCGTGCCGATCGAGCAGTGAGCGGAGGCGACGAGCTGTTCCGACAGGCACCGTCGACTTGCCTACGACAAGGGCATCCTTTGTGATGTGCTCGGCCAGTGACCGGACGGCGGCATCCACAAACGCCAAGTCTGCGGCATCCTCGCCTGGTCGTTGAGGCGTGCCCACTGCGACGAAATGAACGTCCGCCCAAGTCCCAGCGTCCTCGAAGGAGGTCGTGAAGCGTAGTCGGCCGGTGGCGACATGCTTGCGAAGCAACTCGGGAAGCCCAGGTTCATGGAACGGCAGGTTCCCTTGCGCTAGGGCGGTCACCTTGGCCACGTCGACATCTACACCGAGCACTTCGAACCCGAGTTCAGCCATACAGGCCGCGTGCGTTGCGCCGAGATATCCGGTACCGATGACGCTGATCTTCATATGTCCCCCCCTGCCCCAGACCCATCAAGGTACGGTTCTACCTTCAGAAGTCATTGGGATGTTCGCGGAACCAGCTTATCGTGCCGCGAAGGTCGTCATTCAGCTCAATCTGGGTTGCCCAGCTGACAGGTTCCGGTCCCTGACGGCCAGGAGCTCCCGTGGTGCTCTATCGGGCTTTGATGATTCCCACTCGATAGTACCGGCGTAGTCGACCACGGCAGCCACGACGTGTGCGATGTCGCTGAGTGTCCTACTGTGGCCAGTTTGATGGTGGCTTGGGTCGCAAGCCACCGTAGTCATCCAGCCGGTGGCTACACACTTCCGCCATGTCATGCACATGCAGGCTCATCACGAGAAGGATTGCATAGGCATTACTGCCGACCATCCGCGGGCTTCGCTGGCGCCGTGAAGGAGCTCTCCGCGACTGCTACGCGCCCACAGGGCTGGATTCGTGCGCGCTCCCGCCTTGGTGCACATGCGCCAGATGCGGCCTCCTGGCGAACCTTGCCGCCGGGGCACCCCTGGCCAACCCGGGGAGGCCACTCGCGTTCGTGGACCTCGAAACCGCGATCATAGAGATCCGCGGCTACTCCAAGCATGGACCGGGTGCGTCTGCTCGGGGGTGCAGCCGGCGGCGCCTGCTGGTCACCGCCAGCACAAAGGCCTCTGGCCCGGTGGTTCTGGTCGAAGCCCCACAAGGGGGCAGTCTTGTCCGCGTGTGGCTCCAGCGCGTGGCCTCCGGTGCGCTGCACCCGGCAGTAGCGCTCCGCTGGCTGCCCTGGCCTAGCGAATTTTCAGGAATGAACAGAAGCACGAGAGACACTCGATTAGCGGCGGATGGTGCGTCGAGCGCGCCGCCGAACTAGCCACCTACGGCACCTCACCTGGGCTCACTGACGCGAGGCGCTCCTCAAAGGCACGGCAGGCCGATGCGTTGAGAACGTCACGTCACGTCAATCACACACCCTCGACGCCGCGGCCCACGCTGGGCTGGCGCGCGTGACACCACGTGCGAGGAGAGCAGGTAGAGAGCCCTTTGGGCGCGCATCCCGATCGAGGGCGCGACCAGCGCGGTCTCGCGGGAGGCAAAGAAGGTGGCACTACTCCTGAACTCGCTGAGGACCGAAATACAGAGTGTCCAGCCGCCCGCTACCGCGACCGGTGGTGCACTGACTACGGTGGCCTCAGGTGGACGGGCTGTGATGACGGCAAGGTCCCACACGCTACAGTTGGCTGGTGAGCGGATGCGTGACGGGCAACGGCGTATTCAACAGTGGGATCTCCGTCGATGATCGCGGCCTCACGGTACAGCCGACTCGATGAGCCCGTGTCTTCGGTCACATTGCGAACAATGACCGTTGCCTAGTGCTGCATAGGCCACTATTCGCTGGATAGCAGAATATATTGGGGGAGTTTGTGATGCTTATTTTGGTAATGCTGCTGGTACTTTTTGTATTAGCAGTTGTCTACCCATACGCGATCTATCCCCTTTTCCTTCGGCTGCTGCCCGCGATCAAAGTGGACGACACCGGGTCACGGCCGAAGACGGTGACTTTGATGTTCAGCGCGTACAACGAGGGCGCGGCACTGATCGAAAAGCTTCAGAACATCGAAATCCTGAAACGGCGTTATGGCCATCTGGAGGTGCTCGCATACAATGATGGGTCGTCGGACGACACGCTGGAACGTCTGAGGTCGCGTCCGGACTTGGTCACCGTGGTGGAGGGTGTCGGACGCAGGGGTAAGGCCTACGGCATGAAGCAGATGGCAGGCATGGCGACAGGAGACGTTCTCGTCTTTACAGACGCCAATGTGATACTTGATCCGGACGCAATCGATCATCTACTCGACTGGTATCGCGATCCGTTGATCGGTGGTGTCTGCGGGACCCTCCGTTATCTGAACTCGGCGGAGACGGTGACTGCCTCGGTTGGGGGGGCATATTGGCGTCTGGAGGAGAAGCTAAAGTCGCTCGAGTCACGTACCGGTAACGTCATGGGCGCCGATGGCTCGATTTTTTCACTGCGCCGGGAGCTATACCCGGATTTTCCGGACACGGTCCTGGATGATCTCACGGTCTCGATGGCGGCCGTGTTCGCAGGTCGGCGTCTGGTGAAGGCCGACGATGTCATTGCCTACGAACGACTTGTTTCGGCACGAGACGACGAATTCGCGCGCAAGATGCGTATAGCGGCCCGTGCTTTCCACACGCACCTGTACCTGCGTCCTCGATTGCGTCGAATGTCCGCAATCGATAGATTCAAATACTCCTCGCGCAAAGCTGCGAGATGGTTTGGCGGCCTGTTCCTCGTTATCGCGGTCCTCCTCTGCTTCGCGATAGCTTTCCTCATCTCTCCTTGGACAGGTCTAATCATCGTCGCGATCGGCGGCGTCGCCATCGTGGCTGGGTTGCGGGTTCGCCGAGGAATTATCGCCCAAGTGACTGAGATTGTGCTGGCGCTCATCGCTACGCTTTATGGTGTCACTCGTGCATTACAGGGCCACACGATGGCCACTTGGTCTCCGGCGAAATCGCGATAGGCTGCGGCAAGTGTCTGAACCGATTTCCTGCCCGAAGAAGCGCATCCTCTACTTGACCAAAGTCTTCCCTTACGAACCAGCCGGTGCGGGAGACTCTGTATACAGCCGTGGCGTAATAGAAGCCTGGTCGACCGTCGCTAACGTTACAGTGCTCTGCGCTGACAGCGGTGCTCGCCGTCGTTTTGGTCAGCGGCGGGTGAATTGGCAGATCGTCGACCCACCACGAACTACCCGCGCTGGTTCAGTTATGTCAGTACTTCCCTTGATCGCTTGGAAGGGGGCCACCAGAGCGTATCGGCAGGAGCTCTCTGCGCTGTTACGCCAAAACGCGTGGGATGCGATCGTTCTCGATAATATCGGCGTCGCCTTTGCGCTGCCTAAGGCGAGATCCTACAGGCGCAAATATCCCACGACCAAGCTGGTCTACGTGTCGCACGAGTGGGAATATCCGACCCGCGCCGGAAAGTATCGCAGCTACAAAATTGGGTTTTGGAAAAAGCTGGCTGCTGCTTTTGATCTCAGAAAAGTCCGTCACTGGGAGAACGCGCTGATCCGGCACTGTAACATCGTGACCGTAATCAATCCCGCCGATGCCGATTCCTTTCGAACCATCGACCCGGCTCCTAAGTATCTTCCGATTCTCCCAGGTTATGACGGACCAGTTGTTACCGTCCGAGACATCACCGAAGCTGTGCCACGGCGGGTACTAATTTTGGGGGGACGACGGTCCGAGCAGAAGCAGCAGGTGTTGTTGGACTGGCTTCACGTCGCCTACGAGCGTCTGGAGTCAGCCGGGATCGAAACCCTCGTGGTCGGCGATATCCCCGACAAGCTGCGAGCGCAGATCGTCGAGGACTATCCCCGGGTCGAGGTAGTCGGATTCGCCGAGGACCTGGGGGCAGTGATCAAGGATGCCCGGGCAGGCTTGATCGTGGACACCGTGGGCAGTGGATTCAAGCTTCGCCTGTTATCACACGTCTTCCAACGACTTCCGGTTGTGGGACTGAGCGGCGCGATTGTTGGGCTGCCTACTCCCGAAGGCGAGGGATACTTAGCAGCGCCAACCTTGGCTGACCTAGTGGACCTCGTGTGCACGGCGTTGGAGCAGCCGGACTTGCTCGATGCGGTACAGAAGCGAGCCTTCGTTGATTGTGAGCAAGAATTTTCTTGGGCTGAAAGGGCACAAGTGTTGCGCAAAGCAGTGGGACATTGAGGCTAGATTGTCTTGGATGGACGGAGCGATGAGGGAGGCGGTGTAGCCATGAAGGTGGTATTGCTAGCGGGGGGTCTGGGTACAAGGCTTGCGGAAGAAACCTCCGTGCGCCCGAAGCCAATGGTGGAGATCGGCGGTTTTCCGATCATTTGGCATATTATGCAGATGTATTCTGCGCGCGGATTTAATGAATTTGTTGTTTGCCTTGGGTACAAGGGATACTTCATCAAGGAGTATTTTGCGAACTACGCCATGCACAACTCCTCCATTGAAGTGGATATGCGGGGGCGGTCGGTGAGCTTCCTCTCCACCGATTCCCTGCCGCCATGGAAGGTTCAACTCGTCGATACAGGGGCTGAGACTCTAACAGGCGGTCGGCTGAAGCGCGTGCGGCAGTACCTCGCCGAGGACGAACCATTTCTTATGACTTACGGCGACGGAGTCGCCGACGTCGACTTGGACGCCCTTGTCGCGTTTCACGCTGAACACGGCCTCGATGCAACTCTGACTGTGGTGCGGCCCTCGGGGCGGTTTGGATCGACCACTATTGACCGCGGTCGGGTTCAGCGTTTCGAGGAAAAGCCAGCAGGCGACGGTGGCCAGGTCAATGGCGGTTTCTTCGTGCTGCACCCCCGCGTCTTAGACCGGGTTGAGGGTGACCACACAATTTGGGAGCGTGAGCCGCTCGAAGGCCTCGCACGAGACGGCCAACTGGGGGCATTCGTGCACGACGGTTTCTGGCAGCCGATGGACACCCTGCGTGACAAGCAGTATCTCGAAGGCCTCTGGGAAGCGGGCAAGGCTCCATGGAAGGTTTGGTGAGCGTTCTTCATGCCTACACCTGAATTCTGGCAAAGCCAGCGAGTCTTCGTCACGGGACACACAGGGTTCAAAGGGAGCTGGGCCACACAATGGCTCTCACGACTTGGCGCGACTCAACATGGGTACGGCCTGGCGCCCAACACGACCCCGGCCTTGTTTCCGAATTTGAATACGCCGCGGCTGTCCTCTGTATACGGCGACATCCGGGATCCACTAGCGCTTGCCGGGAGCGTGCGGGCTGCGGACCCAACGGTGGCAATCCATATGGCTGCGCAGCCATTGGTGCGAGTTTCCTATCGCGAGCCGGCTACGACGTTCTCTACCAATGTAATGGGCACGGTGAACGTCATGGAGGCACTGCGCCAACACGCGCCAAACCTGAAGGCCGTATTGGTTATTACGACCGATAAGGTGTACGCCAACGACGATTCCGGTCGTGCGTTTGTTGAGGATGACCGACTCGGTGGGCATGACCCATACTCCAGCTCCAAGGCGGCGTGTGAGGAAGTGGTGCTGTCGTACCGTCATAGCTTCTTCGATAATCTCGGGATTGCTGTGGCCACTGCGCGCGCCGGTAATGTCATCGGTGGCGGTGATTGGTCAGAAGACCGCCTCATCCCCGACGTGTGGCGTGCGATGGAGAGCGGCCGGAGAGTTGCTCTGCGTTATCCAGACTCTGTGCGCCCTTGGCAGCACGTGCTCGATCCAATCGGCGGTTATCTCGACTATGTCGAGGCACTGGCATCGGATCCTCTGAGCAGCGTGCCACGGGCTCTGAACTTCGCGCCGGTCATCGGGGAACCGTTGACGGTGCGGGAGGTGACGGAGTCGCTGGGCGAAGCCATGGCGATCAAACACCCTTGGGAGCGGGCTGAGGGGCACCACCCAGTGGAAATGAAGCTCCTGACACTAGATGCGTCGTTGGCGACCAGGACCATCGGCTGGAGACCCATGTTGACGGGGCGGCAGGCCGTTGAGTGGACCGCGGACTGGATCCGGTCGACGCGTGCGGGCGTGACAATGCAAGACGCGGTCACCCATCAGATAGAGCAATACGAAGCACTGCTCAAGACGACTAGAAGGTCAAAGGAATGAAATTTACCGAGAGCTTTCTAGCAGGCGTCTACACAATCGACCTCGAGCGGGCTAGCGACGATCGGGGTTTCTTTGCACGGATCTTTGATACAGTCGAATTCACGAAACAAGGGCTAGAGACGAACTTCGTGCAGTTCAATACCTCGTTCAGTCGCCGGAAGCACACCTTTCGAGGGATGCATTACCAGCTCGGTGAGAGCGCCGAGGTCAAGGTCGTGAAAGTGATCCGTGGTGAGTTGCTCGACATCGTACTGGATTTGCGGGAGCAGTCGGCGACCTTTGGCGAATGGTTTGCCGCGCCCCTGTCGGCAGACAACCGCACAATGATGTACGTGCCGGCGGGATGCGCTCACGGCTTCCTCTCACTCACGGAAGATGTCGAGATGGTGTACTTCGTCTCCAACTCGTACGATCCCACAGCAGAGCGAATCGTTCGTTACAACGATCCTCGATTCAATATTGTGCTTCCAGTCGAACCAGAAGTCATCTCAGACAAGGATGCCGGCGCTCCCGACTTCGATTTGGAGTGGCATATTGGATCTCGCTGACGAACCGCTCTCCAAGGAGTTCAAATGCGCATCCTGCTGACCGGCTCGACCGGCTTGATCGGTGCGGCCGTCCGAAGCCGATTGAGTACTGAACATGATGTCGTGACACTTGGACGCCGCGTGAGCTGCCATGTTCGTGCCGACCTTGCCGAACCGAATTCATTCCATTCAGCAGACTTCGGGCGCCTGGATGCGTTAGTGCATTGTGCGGGTGTCATCGACGAAGATTTCCGCGACAATCCCGAGCGGGCCTTCCGCTCGGCAACGCTCGGATCTAATGCTCTAGTGAGCGCTGCGATAGAGGCGGGCGCGCGGCGATTAGTCTACGTTTCGTCAGCGCACGTGTACGGCCCGATGGTGAGCCACAAGGACGAATCAAGCGTGTCCGATCCTCGCTCCGACTACGCGATCGCACACTATGCGACGGAGCAGATCTTCAAGCGGTCGTGCTCTTCTGACGTATCTGGCGTGGCACTTCGGCCGTGCGCGGTTTTTGGCGAGTTGTCACATCCGTCTGACTTCCGGAGGTGGTCCTTGATCCCCTTCGCCTTCCCCCGTGAAGTTGTGGAGTCCGGCCATATCGCGATCAGGTCCAGCGGTGAACAGCGTCGGAACTTCGTCGGAACTGCGGATATCGCTTCTACCGTGATGCAGTGGCTCAAGAATACGCCGCAGGGATGGTCGGTAGTCAACCCGATCGGTAGGTGCACGCTGAGCGTGTACCAGTTTGCCCAGCTGTGCGCGGACGTTGCCTACGAATTGACTGGCCGCACCACTGAGGTGACTCGTCAAATCGGCCAAGCACCGGTGGTCGGAGACGACTTCGACTATGCGAGCCGATATCCCATTGCTGAGGGTCGCCAGGACCTTCGGCAAACTCTGGCCAATTTGATTGAGACGATCGGGGCGGTGGCCTGAGATGCCGAGACTGACTGTAGGGATGATTACTTACAACGGCGCTGACCACATCCGGCCAAGCATCGAAAGCGTCCTCGATCAGACGTTCACAGACTTCGAGCTACTGATCTTCGACAATGCCTCTACAGATGGCACTACGCAGATTTGTGCTGAGTATGCAACAACGGACCCGCGGGTACGCCATATTCGGCATCCTGAGACAGTTCCACAGAGCGCCAACTTCCGAGGGGTCTTGGCGGCAGCGAAGACAGAATTGTTCATGTGGGCCACGGACGACGACGTACGTTCCCCAACATTCGTGGAACGATGCATCGCCTCGCTCGATGCCCACCCAGAGGCGATCGCTGCTTGCACCCAAGTGGCGTTCCGGCATGGCGACGGTACGGAAACTCTTGCCCGCGGCACGTTTACCATCGCCGGAACTCCAATAGAGCGAATTCGAACGTATTTCGAAAATCCGCGGGACAGTTCCCGACTCTTCGGTGTCTACAGGACCGAAGGACTCAAACATGCTTATGCGTCCGATGTGACAGTGTTCGGTTACGACTGGCTTGTTGTGGGTCTTTCGATGCTCGAAGGCGAACACCGGGAAGTAGCCGGCGTCGGCTTGGTGCGGACGGCAAACGCCCCAGGTAAATATTTCGAACGTTACGCTCGGCATTTCACCAGAGAAACGGGGGTGCTCGGATATGCTTCGTACCTGTTTCCCCTTCTTCCGCTCACTCGAGAGATCCGCCGTCGTCTGAGTCGACAGCAATGGCGGGCGGTGCGTGGTCGCTTGACTCGTCTCAACTTGCACCAAACGGCGTTATTGCTTCGATGGAAGTTCCCTGCCTTTGAGCAAATCTTTGTTTTTCTTCGGCGCGCCGACCGCGCGCTTGGTCAGAGTTGAAGCACAACTGGGAGATGCTCGCAGTGAATGATGCCCGAGCCAACAACTTTAATGTGATGCGGCTTATAGCCGCTTCGGGTGTGATCTTTTCGCACGCCTCAGACATTGCCCTCGGGCGTCCTGACGCATTGGCAGAGTCGATGGGATATTCAGGCGGTTGGATCGCCGTGACGGCCTTTTTTGCGATCAGCGGAATGCTCATCTATCGGTCGATGGTCAAGAGCCAGAGCGTGAGGGACTACCTCATAGCGCGTTCCCTGAGAATATTTCCCGGCCTTTGGGTGATGCTGATAATCTCGGTTGTGATACTTGGTCTACTGTTCTCAAGCCACCTGAGTGACTATTTCCTTAGTGGCCAAGTGCGCGATTATTTGCTCGGGAACGGTGTTCTTTACCGTCCCGAATATTTTCTTCCCGGCTTGTTCGAAAACAACGCTCTTCCGGGGGTTGTGAACGGATCATTGTGGACGCTTCGGTTTGAGTTCACTTGCTACCTAGCCGTGTTAGCCCTCTTCCTTTTGAAGGGATTCCAATCCGAGCGCAATTTTCTAATTGCGCTGTCCGCGTATGCGGTGGGATATTGCGCCTTTCTCGTGGTGTCGGGTTTCCAAGGCAACCTCGAGGGAGCTCTTTCGGACGGCAGCGATATGGCCAAGCTGCATCGGCTTTCACTGGCATTCGTGTTGGGCATGATTGCTGGTCGGTACTCGGGACGCATACGCATACGCGGGTGGATGGTCGCAGTGATGGCGCTTGCGTCTTGGGCGTCATTCGGTACAGTCGTTTTCTCCACGTTGTTGATTGCATCGGTGGCGCTGGCGGTTTTCTGGGCTGCTTTCTGGCAAGCCCCCTTCCTCGTTCCGATGCGACGCATGCATGACTACAGCTACGGCGTCTACATTTATGCCTTTCCGGTTCAACAGTGCGTGGCACATCTCCTTCCCGGTCTCACGGCTCTTGGGAACGCGGTGGTCAGCTTGGCATTCACGCTTCCTTTGGCTGCTGGGTCTTGGTACTTGGTCGAGAGGCCGGCGCTGCGGTTCAGGACAAGCCTCGCGACGAAGCGTGTGCAGCCATGAGTCTGCGTCGAAATGGTCTCTTCTCTGCGGCCGAGGTCATTGTTAATGCCCTTTCTCTATTCCTTATCTACCGCAATGTCGTACAGGTATTGGGTGTGTCCATGCTCGGCGTTTGGGCGCTTGTGCTAGCGTCCAGTGCCTTCGGCCGGGCCGCTGACCTGGGGATTTCAGGAAGCCTGTCACGGTATGTGGCGAGTGCTCTCGCGGAGAAACGCCCCGACCGGGCTCTAGGATATATGCGTACAGGGATCACCTTCATGGTATTTACTATGGGGGCCGTGTCACTTGCGCTTTCTTTGCCATTGTGGTACTGGCTGAGTCTCGCTTTGAATGGTGCTGAGCTGGAGGCTGCGCGAGCAGTGCTCCCGTGGGCAATTCTCAACTTCTGGTTTCTAGTCACGAAGACCGCGATCGATTCTTGCCTTGTGGGGGTGCACCGGGCCGACCTGAGGTCCGTCGCAGGCATTGCGGGAACGGTTTTGCAGTTGGTTCTTTCGCTTCTATTGGTGCATAACTACCGGTTGTTCGGACTCGCATGGGCGCAGACAGCCCAATTCGTGGTCGCCTTGGCGCTCGAGGTGGTGTTTCTTGTAACTATTGCCAGGGTGAGGTCTCCGCTGACGGTGCCATGGTTTTCCTGGCCGACGCTGAAGGAAATGTTAGGGTTCGGGGTCAAGCTTCAGTTTGGATCGATGGCAAATCTTATGTTTGAGCCGGCTGTAAAGACCGTCATCGCTGCGATGGCAGGCACTCAGGTGCTTGGGATCTTCGAGATGGCCTATCGCATGGTGTACCAAGTGCGAAACGTAGCAACAATGGCTTTGCAGCCCACTATCGCGGCCTTTGCATCCCTCACAGGCAAGGACGGTGCGCAATCGCTGGTTCTCTTTCGGAATGTCAGTAAGACGGCCGCACTGGCTGCTGCAACTCTGATGGCTGGCGTGGTTTTGGGGTCACCGCTGATTTCATGGCTCTATCTGCAACGTGTCGACCCACTGTTCGTTTACACCAGTGGAGTGATGGCTTTGGTGTGGGGTTCGACAGTTCTTGCTGTGCCCGCTTACTACTACGGCATTGCGAGCGGTCGCGTGTGGCCCTACGTTATCGGTGAGTGTGTGGCGGTCGTTGCTTCCTGCGTTGCAGTGTTTCTCCTGGGCCTCACAGGTCTAGCGGTTGCGGTGGTCGCCGGGGCCGGTATCGGAAAGTTGTTGGGGAGTTTGATTCTCGGCGTACAGACGAGACCCATGAAGGAACTGAGTAGTTCCATCATTATGTATAGGAGCACTTGGACGTCATCGGCGGTGCTTGCTGTCGCGTGTGGCGCTGCGATCGCTTTCAGCCTGCCTCATGCTTAGGATCCGTCGGACCGAGTGAAGCATTAGAGGTAGGGCGCATGTGAGTCAGGTTCTCATTCTTCGCGCTCGGATCTGAGCGTGTGGGCGAGGCGTTTCGAGGCTGAAGGATCATTCGGATCTAAGGGGGTTGAGGATCGTTCTCCATGGTTGTCGACGCCAGCTGGGAGCCAGGCATTTGAGCCCGTAGTCGGTGAAGTTGCGGACGCCGCGGGCGATGCGGCGGATGGGCTTGCCCACGCCGTGCATGGCCTCGGTGACTCGGCTGGGTGCGCCACTGGTGTGGAACCGAGCCAGCTAGGCCTTGCGTCACCGGTGCAGGGCTAGGCCAACCTGGCGATTACTGGAACCGGGCTGGATGAGAGTGTGGCGAGTATGCGTTCGGCGGTTTCTCCTGCTGACGGTGGGGCTGGCGGCGGTGTACACGGCGGTCCTGCACCAAGCTAGGCGTGGTTTACCTCGAGGTGTAATCGCTGTGGGCGTCGAAGGTCTTGTAGAGGTGGTTCTACCGCTTCTCGGTGGGACGCTCTGTGCCGCGGTGGAGCGTGCGGGGGATCCGGGGGTGGGGCTGTCCGATAGTCTCTCCCGTGCACGGCATGCCGCTGCCCTACAGGGGACTACGGGCGGAATTAGTTGCGGTGCCCCTGGCCGCCTTCCGCACCTCACCCGTGCTCGGAGGCGGCCTGGTGCAGTTCCGGCCAGGGGCGCCCGTTCACCGTGGCGATCTGCACCGGGGTCCAGTCGCCGAAGGCCAGGATCGACTGGGTGGCCGGCACGTCGCCGTCGCGCAGCGACGCCCGCTCGGTGAAGAAGCGGTGCAGCCGGTGGTGGGCCTGCGAGGCGATGCGGATCCCGGCGCCGGCGGTGCCGTCCGTCCCGCGCATCCCCTGGTGCCAGTCGATCATCGTGTACTCGGCCGAGTCCCCGTGCCCCACGGGCCGGGAGAGGATCACCACGCTGCCGTCCGGGGACACCGCGCGGACGTTGAACGGCCGGCGCCCCGTGTCATGGAACGTCACCTTGTCGCCGAGGGCAAGGATCCTGGAACCCATCGCCCGGCCTCCCGTCGCCAGTGCTTCGCCTCGGAACAAGGCTAGGACGTGACAGGGCGCGGCGGACAGGGGCGACGGCGCTGGCTGAAGTGTGACGCTGCCGGTCAGCGGCACTGACCGCGCGGGACGGCGATGCCCTGCATGGGGGCCGCGGCGCACAGCTGCGTCCGGGCCTCGAGGGTGAGCCGTCCCCAGGCCACGTTCGCGGAGACGTCCACGATCCTCGGCGCTGCCGGGGCGGCCGGCGGAGCGGACGGAGACGGTGCCGGAGCCGGCGCTGCGGGGACGGTCGGCGCGGCCGGCGGGGGAGCGGCGGGGACCGGCGCCGGGGCCGCGGGGGCGGCAGGCCGTGCCGGGGGCACGAGGGGCACCAGCGGCGCGCGCTGGGGAGCGCGCGGCGCCGTCCTGGCCTGCTGCGGCGGGGGAGCGGTGGCGGCATGCGGGCGGGGGCGGGTGCCGACGGCGGCGCGGTCGCTCGGCGGGGCCGTCGCGGGCTTGGTGCGGGCGGTCACGGTGTCCTGCATGCGGCCGGCCCCGTGCGACTCGACCGCCAGCGCCACGGCAGACCCGCCCAGCGCCACGAGGGCCACGGCGCCCGCGGCGGCGAGCGGCGCCGTCGTGCGCTTCGTCCCGGCGAGCACGGCGAGCGGGATCGCCGAGAGCAGGATCAGCCCGGCCACCGCGGCGGCCGCCGGTGCGACGAGGAACAGCACCAGCAGGAGCGTGCCCACGCCCGCCACGCCTAGCCAGAGCCAGGTGCGCCGGGCAGGCGGCGCGTCGACCTCGTCGAAGGCCAAGTCCATGCGTGCGCCTCCTCCCAGACGGACGGCCCACAGGGCTCCCACTGTAGCCGTGCGCCGGGGGCTGGCCGTGGAGGGCGGACCATCCGTCCGCGTGTGCCGTTTCTCCGCTACCCTCGGCCCATGGAGCCAAACACCCAGGACGCCTACTGGGGCGCCCGGCCCACCGCCGCCGGCACCGGCTTCGCCCTCGCCACCGCCCCGGAGGCCGAGCGGGTGGAGGTCTGCCTCGTGGACCACGAGACGTGGGAGCAGCGCTGCTTCGACCTCGCCAGGGTGGGCGACACCGCCTCCGGGCAGGCCGTGCGGTGGGAGGGCACCGTGCCCGCCTGCGCCGCCGGCCAGCACTACGGCTACCGCGTCCACGGGCCCTGGGACCCGGCCCGCGGGCTGCGGTTCAACCCCTCCAAACTGCTCCTTGACCCGCACTCCCTCGCCGTCTCCGGCCGCAACGAGTGGGGCCAGCAGATGCACGCCTACGTCTTCGGCGACCCCGCCACCATGGACACCTCCGACTCCCTCGGCCACAGCATGCTCTCCGTGGTCGTGGACCACGGCGAGTACGACTGGGAGGGCGACGCCCACCCGCGCACCCCGTACAGCGAGACGGTCATCTACGAGGCGCACCTCAAGGGCCTCACCCAGCTCCACCCCGAGGTCCCCGAAGCGCTCCGCGGGACGTACGCGGGGGCGGCCCACCCCGCCGTCGTGCGCTACCTCGCCGAGCTCGGCGTCACCGCGGTGGAGCTCATGCCAATCCACCAGTTCGTCAACGACTCCACCCTGCTGGACAAGGGCCTGGCCAACTACTGGGGCTACAACACGATCGGCTTCTTCGCCCCGCACTCCTTCTACTCCTCCTCCGGGGACCACGGGCAGCAGATCTACGAGTTCAAGGAGCTCGTCAAGGCCTACCACCGCGCCGGGATCGAGGTGATCCTCGACGTGGTCTACAACCACACCGCCGAGGGCAACCACCTGGGCCCCCACCTCTCCTACCGCGGGATCGACAACGCCGCCTACTACCACCTCGTGCCGGGCAACGAGTTCTACTACATGGACTACACCGGCACCGGGAACTCCCTGAATGTGGGCCACCCGCTCACCCTCCAGCTGGTCCTCGACTCGCTGCGGTACTGGGTCACCGAGCTGCACGTGGACGGGTTCCGGTTCGACCTCGCCGCCACCCTGGCCCGCGAGGAGGGGGACGTGGACATGGTCTCGCCGTTCTTCGAGCTCGCGGCCGCGGACCCGGTCCTCTCCCGCGCCAAGCTCATCGCCGAGCCGTGGGACGTGGGCCCGGGCGGCTACCAGGTGGGCAACTTCCCGCCCCAGTGGACCGAGTGGAACGGCAAGTTCCGCGACTGCGTGCGCGACTTCTGGCGCGGCGAGCCCGGCACGCTGCGCGAGCTGTCCATGCGCGTGGCCGGCTCCGCCGACCTGTACGCCGAGCACGGGCGCCGGCCCAGCGCCTCGATCAACTTCGTCACCGCCCACGACGGGTTCACCCTGCGCGACCTGGTCTCCTACAACGGCAAGCACAACGAGGCCAACGGCGAGGGCGGCCGCGACGGCGCCGACGACAACCGCTCCTGGAACTGCGGCGTGGAGGGGCCCACCGACGACCCCGCGGTGCTCGAGCTGCGGGGCCGCCAGCAGCGCAACCTGCTGCTCACCCTCGTGCTCTCCCAGGGCGTGCCGATGCTCTCCCACGGCGACGAGCTGGGCCGGACCCAGGGCGGGAACAACAACGCCTACTGCCAGGACAACGCCACCACGTGGATCGACTGGGAGCACGCCGACACCGAGCTGGCGGACTTCACGAAGCGTCTGCTGCGGCTGCGCGCCGACCACCCCGTGTTCCGCCGCCGGCACTTCTTCGACGGCTGCCCGGTGGACCCCGCCGAGGGCGACCCGCTGCCGGACATCGCCTGGATCGACGCCGACGGGTCCGCCATGGGCCAGGACGACTGGGACGAGGACTGGGCCAAGTCGCTCGCGTTCTTCCTCAACGGCAACGCCGTCCCCGCCGTGGGCCGGCACGGCGCCCCCGGGGACTCCGACTTCCTCGTGATCCTCAACGCCGCGGACAACGACGTGGACTACCTCATCCCCGGCGGCCTCTTCCCGCCCAAGTGGACCACCGTGCTCACCACCTGCGCCGACCACCTCGTGGGGGAGACCGCCGCCGCCAACGAGGTCTACACGGTGCCCGCGCGCAGCGCCGTGGTGCTCGAGGCGGCGCCGGAGAGGGCCGACGCGGAGGACTGAGCCGGAGCGCCGCCGGGGGAGCCTGTCTACCCGCTCCAGAGGTCGCCGGCCTCGAGGCGCGCGAGCTGTGCGAGCGCCTGCTCCTCGCTGAGGCCCGCCCGGATCAGGTCGTCGAGCCGCTGTTCCTGGCGGCGGTGGGCGTTCGGATCAGTCGGCTCGGCCTGCCGAGGCAGCAGGGGCGGGCCGCGCCACGGGTCGAGGGGCGCGGACGGCCTGTGGTGGCGGGGCAGGCTTGCTGGGGTGTCCTTCATGGGTCTCCTCCGACCGTGGATGATCTGGTGGTGGATCGCTTCGAGGGCACTTCCTACACCTGAGTCCTCAAATGTGGATCTCAGCTCCGCCTCAGCGCGACATTCTGCACGGTTCGGGACCCTGCTGAGTGCGGCGTTGAGGACAGATGGGCATAGGCATGGCATCGGGATACCCAGACCTTAAGACGGGGGATGGGGATCGTCCCCTGAGCCAAGCGTGCGTGTGTGCGGGAGGGAGGTGTGTGGGGAGATGAAGAACCTCCTGCCCCGGCGACATGACCTGCCTTCCGAAGCTTTGGGAAGACTCGAGTGCCCGAGGCAGTAGCCGCACTAAGCCTGATCGGCGGCAGCGACCGCGGCGGTGCCGCAGTGACATGACGCGTCGTGCACGTTGATCCAGCACCGGTGTGGCGGCTTCATCCAGGACCATCTGCCTGGGCCTCACCGTGTGGGATGCGCCCGTGTTTGAATGTCTAGGAGAAGGCCGAATTGGGCGGAGCCCGCCTTATCCCCGGGGGGCGACATGGAGACAACTGCCTGCAAGGGAACCCGCATGGAGCGCTCTCTCTAGGCGGGGCAGGGGACAACAGCCAGCTGTCGTCGCCCGTCTACCGCCTGTAGCTCTCCAAGTTTGATCGTTACTCCGTCAACTTGGATGCAGGCACCTGTCACCACTTGGCTGCTGCCACTCTTTGCGAACCAGGTAAACATGGTGGTTCCAAACAGTAGGAAGACGGCCAGCACAGTGAGCCCGATCGCGATCTGCATGGATTTGAACGCACTCTTCGCTGCGCTTTCGCGGATCTTCATATAGCGGACCTGCAAGCCCGACAGCTGCCGACTTAAAACGGGCATCCCAGTTGGCGAACCGTAGGCGGCGCTGTAGATGAGCAGCGTCGCAATGATCAGCAGCAAGAGCGCGATGCTAATCAGTACTGCAACCAAGACACGAAAGGGTTCCGGAACATCCAGTATTCCTTCCGGTCCCTTGACGAGGAGGGCAGTCGTGAGGAGGCCGGTCAAAGCGGTAAGGCCAGCTGACCATTTATCTGCCCGCGAGCGAACATCACTGAGCAGACTCGCGTCGCTTTTCTTGAGCAGCTTTTCAGTCTCGTAATCACCCGCACTGGGGGGCGGCGGAGGCGGGGTCTGCTGCGCACTACTCATCGGTCAGCTTCCATTCGTCGAAGAACGCTCCTACCGACCAAGTCCGGCCGCATCCTGTCTTCTCCCCTTCTCCGCCGTGGCCAAACCCGCAAGAGCAATCGATAACTACGTCAATCCAAGGTGGTGCTAGCCCAGTGAATATCACGTTCTCGCGCCCTGTGCCTTGTTGGCCAGGAGCGTGACAGGTGGGACAGTGACCGGACGCGATAAAGATGAAGTCTGACTCGTTCACCTGAGTCTCCCCCCTAGGGGTCTCCCGGGCAGGAACGCGTTTGAGGTCAAAGCCGTCCTCAACGCGACCAAGGAGCTCCTGCTCGTACTTCACTGTCTTGTCATGCATAAAGGAAAGATAATGGTTGACTATGGAAGTCAATAGGGTCGGATGGCCCACCGGCCTTCATCCGCATAGTGAAGCTCTATGACGAGTTGGCGAAGGCATCCTTGGGGGATCATCGAGAGGGGGCCTTGCTGCTGGCGGGCTGCGTTCTTTGGCCGGACTCGCCGTCTGCGAGGACGACGGCCCCTGCCGTGAGGGCGGATGCGGCGCCCAGTAAACGGGTCCACCGGCGGGCCGGGGCGGCGCTCAGGCGCATCCTCGGCCGGCTCCGGAGCCTCGGGCTCGTCATCCCACTCGTCCAGGCCCTCACTCATGGGAGGCTCCAGCGGCTTCCACCGGCGCAATCATGTTCGCCTCCGCTGCCCCGCCCCCCGCTGCTTGAGACCGTGCCCCTGGATGAGCGGACCTCGGGCCGAAAGCGTGTGGGCCTCCATTGCCGCGCACGCCTGGCCATCCGCCACGTTGCCGCCGCAGACAATCTCCGCGTGGGAACGCGGCTTGGTCGGAGACGTCCAGAGTGCGCTCCTTGCGATCGTTGTCGTGGCTGCAGGAGGTGCCCTGCCAGGAACTACTCCCCATGTTGGAGTAGCGGTACTCGCCTACGAGCTGGGCAAGCTCGTTGAGAACTCGGCGTCGGCCACGCTACCGCCATGCACATTGATTATGGCCGTGGATCAAATCTGGAGGGCCAATAGTCCTTGGAGAGCGCGCGCGGTCAGCCCGCGCTCGGCAGCCCCACCAGGGAGGCCGGCTCCGCGGGCTGCACCGCGTCCGTCACGAGCACTTCGGCGAGAGGCACGACGCCGGCGGCCCCCGCGGCGGGGGAGCCCGCCTCGCGCGCCTCCCGGCGCACCACGAGCAGGTCCATGACGACGCCGGCCAGGTCCCGCAGGGCGGCGGCGTGGACGCGGGAGAGGGTGCGCGGCGCCCGGTCCAGGACGGACAGGGTGCCGATGTTCGCCCCGGCCGGGGTCTTCAGCGGCACCGCGGCGTAGAACCGCACGCCCAGGTCCCCGCACACCAGCGGGTTCCCGGCAGCGCCGGGGTCCACGGCGGCGTCGGGGAGGACCCAGAGGTCGTCCTGCAGCACGGCGGTGGCGCACAGCCCCGGGTCCCGGGCCACGTGGTCCGCGTCGATGCCGTGGGTGGCCAGGAACCGGATCCGGTCCTCGTCCACGATGCTCACCGCCGCCATGGGCACCCCGAGGAGCCGGGAGGCCAGGCGGGCAATCCGGTCGAGGGCCCCGGATTCGGCCGTGCCCGGCGCGGCGTAGCTGCGCACCTCGGCCAGGCGCAGCTCCTCCGACGCGCCCACCGGCTCGGCGAGCGGGCCGCCGAGGGTGCCGAGGGCGGCCATCCGGTACAGGGCGGCGGCCGCCTCCGCGGCGCTGGGGCGGGCGGCCGGGTCCATGGCCGTCATCCCCACGAGGAGCTCACGCCACAGGGGATCGACGTCGTCCGGGATGGGCGGCGGCAGGGTGAGCCGCCGGATGGCGCTCTCCAGCGGCGGACCGGGGAAGGCCAGCGTCCCGGTGAGGCACTGGAGCAGCACCAGGCCCAGCGAGTAGATGTCGCTGGCCGGGCCCACCGTCTCGCCGCGGACCTGCTCCGGGCTGAGGAAGGCGGGGGTGCCCGAGACGGCGTTCTCGAGCGTGAGCTCGGAGTCGACGGCCCAGGCGATACCGAAGTCGGTGAGCTTGGCGTGGAACCGCGCCGCCGCGTCCGGGTGGTCCAGCAGCATGACGTTGGCGGGCTTGATGTCCCGGTGGACCACGCCGCGGCCGTGGACGTAGGCGAGGGCCTCGCACAGGTCGTGGCCGATCTCGGCTACGGCAGAGGGCTCCAGCGCGCCCTGCCGTAGGCGTTCGCGCAGATCCGCGCCGTCTACCAGCTCCATGACGAGGAAGACGCGCGGGGAGCCCCCGGGGGCGCGGTCGGTGCCGGCATCGAGCAGGGTGACGAGGCCCGGGTGGTTGAGCCGGGCCAGGACCTTGACCTCCATGTCGCTGCGGCGCAGCTCGGCCTCGTCCATCGCCCCCGACTGGGTCAGCTTCACGGCGACCTCGCGGTCCAGGAACTCGTCCAGCGCCCGGTGCACCACCGCCGTCGACCCCCGTCCGACCACCTCGAGCAGCCGGTACCGGCCCCCCACCAGGTCCTGATCGCCGCTGTCGCGGTGCTGCTCGGCCATCCCACCTCGTTTCCCCCGGACGGACGGCAGCTCGGCAGCCTGAGCGGCGCCAGCGAGCCCGATTGGGCGTGAATTACCCAACTGGCGAGTAGCCGAAACCGACGGCGGCCCGCGGCAGGTGCCCTCCGGCGTCGACCGTGGGCGGCCGGCGGGTAGCCTGTGAGCCGAAGGGGGCCAGAGAGTGACTCGTGCCGCGCCCTTCTGCGACCAGCAGCGAGCGCCCGAGGAGACCGCCGATGACCCACCCCGACAGTCCGCAGCAGACGGACGCCAAGCGCGACTGGCGCTCGGACCCGCCGCCCTTCCCGTGGCTCGACGACCCGGGCCGGTGGCAGGGCCCCATGCCGCCCGGGCTGACGATCGCGATCGGGCTGGTTTTGGCGCTCGTCGGACTGTTCGCCGTGACCCTAGGCCTCCTCGAGGACGACCAGGCCCGCGTGGCCCGGATCGCCAGTGGAGCGCCCATCGCGGCCATCGGTGGCTTCATCGTGTACATGGGTACGGCGCGGCGCGCCTGGCGGCAGCGCCATCCCGACGCCGACCCCTGTGCAGTGGCCGCAGAGGTGGGCGCCAACGTCGGCGACCGGCTCGGCAACAACTCGGCCGCGGCGCGGATCGGCCGGTGGGTGCTCGTCGTGGTGTGCGCCCTCTTCGCGTTCGTCTGCGGGGTCGCAGTCGCCGAGGCCGTGACGGGCACCTACTCGGCCGGAGCCGGATCCACGGTGGTCATCGCTCTGCTCGGGCTCCTGGCGGTCCTCCTCGGCGCGATGACCATCAGGCGGATCAGGCGGGGGCGGCGGTAGCGCCGGGCCCGGGGCGTGCGGCTGATAGGGTCGCGCCCATGGACGAGGGGAATCTGACCGTCAAGCAGGGCTTCTACCTGGGGGCGGGGCTGTGGGACCGGATGCTGTGGCGGCCGGTCATCCTCACGGTCGCGCAGTCGCGGCTGCGGCTCACGGACAAGGCGGACCGGGTCCTCCTGGACGCGGCCGCCCCCGAGGTCTCGGCCCGCTTCAGCTTCTTCGGGATGATGCACCTCACGCACCATGGGCGCCGCTTCATCCTCAACCGCGAGGGATCCAGCTGGTCCTCCAGCTTCAGCCAACGCCAGCAGGACGAGCTCAAGGCGGCCGGCATGCCCGTGCCCAAGCTTGCCGGGGGATCCGGCGGCGGCGGAGGCGGCGGCATCCTGGACGCCCTCGATGCCATCGCCGCAGTATCCGACAGCATCGATGCCGCGGAGCGGCTTGCGGACGGCGGCTCGCTCCGCCGCAACTGGACGCCGATCCTCACCGCGATCGGATGCCGGGTCGAGGCGCGCGCCCGCTGAGGCCTGCCGCGCCGAATCGATACCAAACCCTCGGTAAGTAGTCTGAGGTGCGCGCCGCGGGCCCGTTGCGTACAGGCACCGTGGCCCGCTCTGGGCCGTCCGCGTATCGGTGCCCTCGGCGTCCAGTAACGCACCAGTAACGCCCAGCGAATATCGGGTAAGGGCTACTGGTGAATCGCCCCGATTGCGCAGCTTAGAGTCAAGCAACGGTCTCGAAAGTCAAGAAATGGCATCGCCTCCAGGCATTTCCATCCGGACATTCCGTCCACGCCTGGAGGGCCGTTGGTCCGCGCTCACAATCTGGGGGATCCATTGGCCTCGCTCTCCGACGAAATTCTCTCTGGAGTAGGGATATTCCTGTTCGCCGCCGTAACGTTTATCGGCTGGCGGATGCTCTCGTACTGGCGCAGCTTCCTGTTCCACACGGGGAAGTACCGCCGGGTCGAACCCGTCACCACGGAGAGGCTCCGCTCCCTGCCGGTGCCGTTCATGAAGATCCAGATCACCACCCGCGGGTCCGCGGGAAGCTCGGCGGTGATCATGCGCGGCATCGAGAACGTCATCGACCTCGCGAACGAGGCGCCCGAGTTCTACGGCCGGCTGCTCTCGGTGGAGGTCGTCACCGAGTCCGAGCCCCAGCGCCAGCTCCTTCTCCAGGCCTTCTCCCACGCTCCCATCGGAGTCCACGTCCTCGTCGTCCCCTCCGACTACAGGACTCCGGCGGGCACCCAGATGAAGGCCCGCGGGCTCCACTACGCGGTCGAGCAGCGGCGCGCGCTCTGGAATAGGAAGCCGGGCAGGACTTTCATAGTCCATTACGACGAGGAGAGCGTGATGGTGCCCGGGGAACTGCGCAAGCTCATGGCCTGCCTCGCCGAAACTCCCCGCAGGATTCTCGAGGGCCCTATTTTCTATCCGCTCGATTACCTGCAGGCCTCACCGCTGTGCCGTTCCATGGAGGCCAACCGGCCCATCGGCTGCTACGAATGCCGCCATGTGATGGAGGCCGGAACTCCCCTCCACCTCCACGGGTCCAATCTGGTGATCGAGGAATCCCTGGAGAATGACATCGGCTGGGACATCGGCTGCCTCGACGGCGAGCCCTTCATCGCAGAGGACTACGTCTTCGGCATGAAGGCGTTCACCCTGCACGGAGGCGAGATCTTCGGCTGGCATGGCTGCGCGATGCTCGAACAGCCCCCATTCTCAGTGCGCAGCGCCTTCAGGCAGCGGTACCGCTGGGTCTTCGGCGTGCTGCAGGGGCTCGCTGACCTCAAGCGCAGCGGCCGGTTCGGCGCGCTCTCGACCACCACGAAATTCGGGCTGCTGTGGGGCACGCGGTACCGGATCGCGGCCTTCGCGACGGGGTGCATCGTCTCCGTCCTGTCCTTCGCCGTCCTTCCGGCGTTCCTCGCCAAGACGATCGCATCGGTATACCTCAACCAGCAGGCGCCCCTGCCCGGGCCGGCGAGTGCGTGGCTCTCGCTGGTCGGAATGATGTGGATCGGCTCGGTCTTCATCGGAGCGTGGCACAACCTCGCCGACTCCGGCCTGGACGGCCCCACGCGAAGGGCGGAGATCGCCAGAGCCGTCGTGGCCGCCCCCGTCGCGGGACTGATCGAGAGTTCGGCAGCGCTCTGGGCCGTGCTGGCCTGGGCGCGGGGGACCCGGCACGTGAGCTGGGTCCCCACCCCCAAAACCGTAGAGGCGGACGCCGCCGAGATCAGGAAAGGCTAGGCCATGAGCGGAACTACCCTCGTCGATACCAGGACATCTCCGGAGACCCTCGCCTCTGCGCCCGCAGTCGTTGCCCCCGGCGCCCGGATCGGTTCCCTGGTCCGTGCCGACGGGCTGCCGCCCGCCGCCGCCCGGGCCTGGCTCGCCGCCGTGATGGGCAGGCTCCTCATAGTCCTCGGGGCGCTGGCAGTCGTCACGGCGTACGTCCTGCTGCCCCTGGTTGCCGCGCTGCGCGCCGGCGCCGTGCTGGGCGGCGTGGCGCTGGCGCTCGCCGTGGTCATTGTCGTGGAGGCCGCGCTGGCGGTCGTCCTCACCGTTCTGAAGACCCAAGCGAGGCATTAGCCATGCTGCTGAGCCTGCCCGTCCGGCTCAGGCTGGCGATGGTGGCGCTTGCCCTGGCCGCCGGGGGCATCGCGATGGCAGCCCCCGGACAGGGCGCCCCCGCGCCGCGGCCCAGCAGCCCCCAGACCTACTTCGGCGTCCAGCTGGACAGCGGACGGGACACCGTGGATGGCTACGCGGCGCGGCTGGGCCAGGCGCCCGCGCTCTATGGGTTCTACGTGGACTTCCCCTTCCAGCCGGCGGACCTGTCCTTCCTCGACGCCCGGGCACACGAGCTCGCCCAGCGCCGGTCGTCGCTGATGCTCACGCTCGAGCCGCGGGGCGGGCTCGGTGCCGTGACGCCGCCGGCCCTGGCGGAGCTCACGCGGTCGCTTCAGGCGTGGAACAGCCTCGGCGTGCCCGTCCTCGTCCGGTTCGGACAGGAGATGAACGGCGCCTGGTACCCCTGGGGGCAGAAGCCGGCGCAGTACATCGAGAAGTTCCGGGAGGTCGCTGCCGCCGTCCACAGCTCCCCGGGTTCGGGGACGGTCTGGGCACCGAACGAAGGGGGCGGCTATCCCTTCGAAGGCGGACCGTACGAGGCGAAGCCCGGGACTGCCGACTTCGCGGCGCTGGACACCGACAAGGACGGGCGGCTCACCCAGGAGGACGATCCGTACAGCCCGTACTGGCCCGGGGACGACGCGGTGGACTGGGTCGGCCTGTCCGTCTACCACTTCGGCGCCGCCTACCCGTGGGGCAAGAACACGATGCCCGAGCCCGGGAAGCTCATCGGCAAGATCACCGGCACCTTCCGGAGCGCGTCAGTCGACGAGACGGCGGTGCCCGACTTCTACGCCGACTACGCAGAGGGGCACAACAAGCCCTTCGCGATCTGCGAGACTGGCGCCTTCTACAACCTTTCGCGCCCGGACGGCGCCTCTCCACTGAGCATCAAGAAGGCCTGGTGGGACCAGCTCTTCGACCCGCAGCTGAGGGCGCGCTTCCCCCGACTGAGACTGGCCGTCTGGTTCGAGTGGATCAAGCAGGAGAACCAGCCTGGCCATCCGACAGTGGACTGGGTGGCCAACAGCGAGGGCCCAGTCGGTGACGCCTTCCGGAGCGCGCTGCCGAGCAGCTTCGGGATGGCGCCGCTGGAGTCCACCTCGAGCGCGGCATTCGCCAAGCCGGGGCCATAGCGCGGCATCCGCGAGGGCCGCACTCTGACGGCCGCTGCGCTCGTCACCGGCACAGTCCTTGACGCAGACGGCAGCGCGCAGGTCAGCTTTAAGCCCCGACCCGTCCACAGCCCCACACGTCTCCCGGGAGGACCCATCATGGACATTGCAGTTCTCGGCACCGGCATCGTGGGGCGCACCCTCGCGGCGCGCCTCGCCGAGCTCGGCCACACCGTCACCGTCGGCACGCGGGACCCGCAGGCCACGCTCGCCCGTACCGGCGAAGGGGAGTTCGGCGACTGGGCGGCGCGGAACCGCGCCGTCGGTGTCGCCGCGTTCGACGACGCCGCTGCCGCCGCCGAGCTGGTGGTCAACGCCAGCAACGGGGCGGCCTCGCTCGAGGTCCTCGAGCTCGCCGGGGCGCACCAGCTCGCGGGCAAGGTCCTCGTGGACGTCGCCAACCCCCTCGACTTCAGCCACGGCATGCCGCCCACCCTGTTCGTCAAGGACACCGACTCGCTCGGCGAGCAGATCCAGCGCGCCTACCCCAAGTCACGGGTGGTGAAGACGCTCAACACCGTCAACGCCATGCTCATGGCCCACCCCGAGCAGCTGCCCGAGCCCGGCACCGTCTTCGTCGCCGGCAACGACGACGAGGCGAAGGCCACCGTCACCGGCCTGCTGGCCGAGCTGGGCCACCGCGACGTGATCGACCTCGGCGACATCACGGCCGCCCGTGGCACCGAGATGATGCTCCCGGTCTGGCTGCGGCTCTGGGGCGCCCTGGGCGGGCCGGCGTTCAACTTCAAGATCGTCCGCTGAGCCTGGGAGGGGCAGAAGGGACGAGGCGCGGCGTCGCGGTCCCCCTGTGTCAGCCCAGGACCGCGACCTCCACCGTGGACAGGACGACTGAGGGGTCCGCGAAGACCTCGATTTCGGTGTCCGGCCCGTGGGGGAAGACGAGGTCCGTGATGGTCGCCAGGCCGCCCTGGACGAACACCTCGAGGGAGCAGGCGTCGATGTAGACCTCGAGGTCTATCCGCTCTCCAGCCTCGAGCGGAGCGCGTTCGATGGAGGGGAAGTGCTCGTGGAAGTCCACCCGCCCGGAGTGCCGGCGATCGAGCCGGATTTCGCCGGCCGCGGGGTCCACGGTCAGTCGCGCGCCGTCAGTGCCGGGGGCGCCGATCCGCAGTCCGAACGTTGCGGCAGCTGGGGCAGACCCGCTGATGCCCACGCGGTGGACCTTCCCGGGGGCTGTCGTTGCGAGGACAGCGCGTCGGCCCGATCCGGAGGCGGCGCCGAGGACCTCGCTGGCATCAGTGGTGCTGGCTGCTGGCGGGACGATGGGGGTCTGGACGAGGCGGGGACGCCCATTGACCGTCCGCACCGTGATCTCCCGGGGAAGCGACATGGCGCTCCGCCAGGTGCCTGTGGGCGTCGCGGCCGCGTAGTCCCAGTTGTTCATCCAGCCCATCATGATTCGGCGCTGCGCGAGGCCGTCAAAGGAGACGGCCGCGTAGTAGTCGCGGCCCCAGTCGAGCCAGGAGCCCCTCAGCGATGGCTCCCGGGGAGGTGCCGTGGATGGCCGCGTGGACTCTTCCGTGAAGCGCACGCCGTCAAAGGACCCAAGGAAGTAGCGGGTGCCGGAGCCGCCGGCCACCCCGCCTGGATTGACGCTGACGATGAGCACCCACAGGGTGCGGGCGGGGTCGCCGTCAAGGGGCAGTTCGAACAGGTCGGGGCATTCCCAGACGCTGTCCGGAGGGCCGTCTGCTGCGAAGTCGCTGAGGTACTCCCAGTGGATGAGGTCGGCCGACTTGTGGAGGAGCACGCGCTGCTCTGCGGCCTCGACGGCGGCCATGACCCAGTAGGCCCCGGCAGGGCCGTCGTACCAGAAGACTTTGGGGTCGCGGAAGTCCGAGGAGCCCCGGTCAAGCACCGGGTTGCCGGCGTACTTGGTCCAGGTCCGGCCCTCGTCAAGGCTGTAGGCGAGGGACTGCGCCTGGATGCCGGGGCGGGACGACTCCTTGGCATAGGCGCTGGTATAGACGGCGACCATGGGTGCGGCGGACCCGTTGCCGAATCCTGACGTGTTGCGTTCATCCACCACAGCGCTTCCGGAGAAGACGGCTTCGTCGTCGTCGCAGGGGATCGCAACGGGCTGCTCGGTCCAGGTGTGCAGGTCGGTCGAGGTCGCGTGGCCCCAGGACATGTTGCCCCAGTCCACACCGAAGGGATTGTGCTGGTAGAAGAGGTGGTAGACGCCGCGGTGGAAGACGAGGCCGTTCGGATCGTTCATCCAGTTCCTGGCCGGCGTGTAGTGCAGACGCGGACGGTAGCGGTCGCGCGTGGGCGCGGAGGCAATCGAAGTCATGATGGGTCAGTTCTGTAGCAGGGTGTGCGACGGGGACACGGAGCCGGCGGCCATCTCGGCGAGCCGTGGTGGCTCGGCACCGGTGCGAGAGACCGTGATCGCGGCGGCGCGGGCGGCGAAGGCTCCGGCCGAGGCGAGCGCGGTGTCGTTGAGCGAGTCGAGAAGGGCGCGCCCCGGTCCGAGCAGGGCGAAGAGAAGGGCCGCCATGTAGCTGTCGCCCGCGCCGACGGTATCCGCGACCGTGGCGGGCACCGCAGCGGCGTTGGCCGTGCCCCGCGGTGAAGCCAGAAGCGAACCGGCGGCGCCGGCGGTGAGCGCGACCACTCGTGGCCCGAGTGCGGCGATGGTGCCCACGGCCTCGCGGGCCGGGCGCCCCGGGTACAGGAACTCGGCGTCGTCGTCGCTGAGCTTCACGATGTCTGCGCGGGCTGCAAGCCGTTCGAAGCGCTCCTGGGCCGCGCGCTGATCGCCGACGAGCCCGGGACGGACGTTGGGATCGAAGCTCACCGTGGTGCCGGCGGGAAGCGCCCTGACGATCTCCTCGACCCTGTCGGCCCCCGGTGCGAGGAATGCCGCCACGGAACCGATGTGGACGTGGTCGGCGGCGGGAAGCTGAAGATCCTCAGGGAGCGCCCAGGCGAGGTCGAACGAGTAGCGGGCGGCGCCGTCGTCCGAGATGTGCGCCGCGGCCGTCGAGGTGGCGGGGGCTGACCAGGACTCGGCAAGGACCGCTACTCCCGACCGGGCGAGGTGATCCGCGACGGCGTGCCCGCGCGAATCCGCACCCAGCGTCGTCAAGAACGATGTCCGGACTCCGAGCCGTGCAAGGCCCAGGGCGACGTTCGCCGGCGAACCGCCGGGGTGCTCCTCGGTGCCCGAGGGCGTGTGGATGATGTCGACGAGGCTCTCCCCGATGACAAGGACGTTCATCCCTTGACCCCGCTGGTGGCAATGCTGTTCACGAAGGCGCGCTGGAAGGCCACGAACAGCGCCACCACCGGGAGCGTGATGATCGATGTGTACGCCATGACCTGGCCCCACGACACGTTGAGCTGGAAGAAGTACTGCACCCCGATCATGACCGGGCGGAGCTCCTCGCTCTGCACCACCATGAGGGGCCACAGGTACGAGTTCCACGCCGGGAGGAACGTCAGGATCGCGACCGTGGCGATCGCCGGCCCGGAGAGCGGCATGACCACCCGGCGGTAGATCGTGAACCAGCCTGCGCCGTCCATGCGGGCCGCCTCGTCGAGCTCCTTCGGGATGGACTCGAAGTACTGGTGGAAGAGGTAGATGGAGAAGGCGTTGGCGACGAAGGGGAGGATCTGCACGCGGTAGGTGTCGAGCCAGCCGGTGGTGAGGGTGAGGTTGAATCCGTCGAGCTGGAGCCAGGGGAGTTGGTTGACCCACCACACGAGCGGCAGGGCGAGGGTTTCGAAGGGCACGATGAGCGTCGCGATGATGAGGGTGAGGATGATCGCCTTTCCGCGGACCCGCATGCGGGAGAGCGCGAACGCGGCCATCGAGTTGATGATCACCCCGAGCACCACCGTCACCACGGAGATGCCTACCGAGTTGACGAGGAAACGCGCGGCGGGGACGCGGTCGAAGACTGCCGAGTAGTTGTCGAGCGACAGGTGGCCGACAGGCAGGAACGCCGCGATGGAGGACAGGTCGCCGAAGATCTGCTGGTCGGGTTTGAGCGACGAAACGAACATGAACAGCAGCGGGAAGCTGAAGAGGATGCCGAGGGCGATGCGGAGGATCCACCCGCCGAGGCCTGTTCCAGGCCGCAGCCCGCGGGGTGCGGGCTTGCGGAGGCGGAGGGCGGCCAGCGGGGAGCGGGCAGGGGGCTGGACGGTGGCCATGGTCAGGACTTCTCTCGGGTGAGGTAGCGCTGGACGCCGGAGACGAGGAGCACCAGGACGAAGAAGACGAGCGAGATCGCCGAGGCGTAGGACGTCTCCTGCTGCTGGAACCCGGTCTGGACGGCCTGGTAGACGATGGTGCTCGTCGATTCCAGGGGCCCGCCCTGGGTCATGACGTTGACCTGGGTGAAGAGGCTGAGCGCCTGGATCGTGATGGTGATGAGGATCAGGTTCCGCGTGGGGCGCAGGCTGGGCCAGGTGATGTACCGGAAGCGCTGCCATCCGCCCACGCCGTCGATCGCCGCGGCCTCGTAGAGGTCCGCCGGGATGGTCTGCAGGCCTGAGAGCCAGATGATCATATGGAAGCCGGCGGCCTGCCAGACCGACATCAGGATGATGGCGGGCATGGCCGTGGCGGTGTTGTTGAGCCAGTCCGGGCCGTGGACCAGCCCGAAGGTTGCCCTGTCGATGATCTCGTTCAGCAGGCCGTCCTGGCGGTAGATGAAGAGCCACAGGAGCGAGACGACGACCATCGAGGTCACCACGGGCAGGAAGTACAGGGTGCGGAAGAAGTTGACGCCGCGCACCTTCACATTGACCAGGAGCGCCATCGCGAGGGCGAGACCGGACTGCACCGGCACGACGACGACCGCGAAATAGGCGACGTTGGCCAGCGAGTGCCAGAACGTCTCGTCCTGGAAGAGTCGCACGAAGTTGTCCAGGCCCACGAACGATGGCGCGTACGGCGCCAGGAGCCGCGCGTTCGTGAAGGCGAGCCCGAAGGCGAGCAGCGCCGGGACGAAGACGAAGACGATCAGGAGGAGGACGGCGGGCCCCAGCATGGCCCATCCGACGCGCTCCTCCCGGCGGCGGCTGCGGGCGATGCTGCGGGAGCGGGCCCTGGCGTCCTGGACCTGTCCAGGCGGGGAAGGCTTGCGGGATCCGGACCGGAGAGGGACGCGGTCGAGAATGTGGTTGGCAGTCATGGGAGTTCCAGTCGTGACGAAGTGCGAGCAGGAGGGCCCAGGGGCGCCGCCGTGGGCGGCGCCCCCGGTGGTCAGCTCTTGTAGCCGTTGTTGGACTTGATGTTGTCGTTGATGTCCTTGGTGGCCTTGTCCAGGGCGGACTTGGGGTCACCGCCGGAGAGGATGTCCTGGACGCTCTTGCCGAACTCCGTCGCGATGTACGGGTAGGCCGGCGTCTCGGGGCGCATGACGGCGTAGTTCTTGGAGAACTGGCGGAAGACGCTGTCTTCCCCGCCCGGCGCGTACGCCGGATCGAGCGCCGAGGCTTCCTCGGTAGCGGGGATGGTCCCGGTGGCCTGGGCGACCTTGGCGATGTTCTCGGGCTTGAGCATGAAGGACAGGAAGTCCATCGCGGCCTGCGAGTTCTGGCAGCCGGCCGTGACGCCCCACTGCCAGGAACCGCCGCCCACCTTCGGGCCCGTGCCGAGATCCGGCGGCGGGAGCACCACGAGGTCCTTCCCGAGGGCCTTGCGCGCCTGATCGGCAGCCCACGAACCGGTATAGAGAATTGCGCTCTTGCCGTTGAGGAAGTCCTTCGTGGGGTCCTGGCCGCTCTTCTGTGCCATGTAGCCACTGCTGACAAGGCCGTGGAACCATTGGGCCCACGCGACCGCCTTGTCGCCGTTCAGGGCGCCGTCCGCGCTCTGGTAGTCGGTGCGGTTGACGAGGTCGCCTCCGAACGACTGGAGCAACGGCGAGTAGGCGTAGGGGAGCCACTCGCCGGTGCCTCCGGTGCCGAGGTCGAGCGGGTGGTCCCACTTGCCGAGCTTCTTCAGCGAGGCGAGTGCCGAGGTGAACTCGTCCTTGGTCCAGGGCTTGTCCGTTGTCGGGACGCGCACTCCGGCGGCCTTGAGGTCCGAGGCGCGGGCGAGCATTGCGAGCGAGACGTCGTACAGGCCCACCGAGTAGGTCTGCCCGCTCCACTTTCCGACGGTCGACGGCAGGTTCTTGGACAGGTCGGCGCTCAGGCTGAGCGGCTGGAGGTACTTCGACCAGGCCCAGTTGGGGACGTTGGGCTCGTCAATGTCCAGAAGGCAGGGCAGCTTGTGGGCAGCGGCGGCAGCCACCACCGAGTTGTTGTAGGAGTCCTGGGGGAACGCCTGGACCTTGATCTGGACCTTGCTCTGGCTCTTGTTGAATGCATCGACGATTGACTGGTCGGCCGCGAGTTCGGCAGCATTGCCCGCGTTGTGGGTCCACAGGGTGAGCGTGCCGTTGGCTCCATCGCCGGAGCCGGTGGTGCTCTTGCCGCACGCGGCTAGGCTTCCGCCGATCGCGGCCGCCGCTACACTGGCAGCGAGGAGCCGCCTGAGCGCTGTCTTCATGCGCTTTGTCCTTTTCGATTCCGTGGATGGATGGGAAGGGGATGGATGGTTCCGACGGGGGTGCAGCTGTTGCAGCAGCTGCACCCCCGACTGGGTGCACCGGCTTGGACCTAGGGGGAGACCTCGGGGCCGGGCGGGTTCGAGCGGGGCGGGGCCACCGACCCTCGCCGGACAATCGGGCATTCGAAGTCGAGATGGACCGGCTCGCCGGCCTCCTCGGGATGCTCGATCTCGTCCAGGAGGCGGGTGACGGCCCAGCGTCCCATCTCGTAGTGGGGGAGGGCCACCGACGTCAGGCCCGGCCACAGGCCGTCGGCGATGATCTCGAAGTTGTCGATGCTGACTACCGAGAGGTCGTCCGGGATCCGCAGTCCCAGCCGGGCTGCGACTTCGTAGGCGCCGAAGGCCTGCCGGTCGTGGAAGCAGAACAGCGCGGTCGGCGGTTCTGCTAGCCCGAGAAGCTTCTCGGCCCCGGCCCGGCCGCCGGGCACCGCGGGGGCCTGGCGCGTCACGAGATCCGGGTCGAAGTCGATCCCGGCGGCGGCGAGCGTCGCGCGGTACCCTTCGAGGCGTCCGAATGCCGCCGGGATGTCGTCGCTGTTGTTGATGAAGCCGATCCGCCGGTGGCCGGCGTCGATCAGCTCCTGCACGGCGGTGCGTGCCGCGCCGACTTCGTCGGGCACGACCGACGAGAGCATGCCTCCGGGGTCGAAGGCATCCAGCAGCACCGCCGGAATCCCCGCCACGGCGGCGGGAACACTGGCCTCCTGGTGGTACATCTTCGCGATGACAATTCCGTCCACCTGGTGCTGGAGCAGGGTGTTGACCTGCTTCTCCTCCAGCTCCGGGTTCCGGCCGCTGTCGACGAGCATGAGGAGCCATCCCCGCTCGTAGGCGGCATCCTGGGCGCCCAGAACCAGTTCCCCTGCGAAGGGGGTGCTCGCGATCTCGTCGCTGACGAAGCCCAGCAGCTGGGACCGCTGGTTGCGCAGGGCGACGGCGATCCGGTTCGGCGCATAGCCCAGGCGTGCCGCAACCTGCTGGACGTGCTCGCGGGTTTCAGGGTTCACGCGCGCCTGGTGGGTTTCGCTGAGCGCATGCGAGACGGTCGTGACGGACACGCCAGCTGCCCTCGAGACGTCGCGGATTCCGACCTTGGCCATCGCTTCCACCTCGCTTCCAAAACGTTTTGTATGTTGTGCATCACAGTCTGGGGCAAACCGTTTTGCATTGTCAAGAGGGGTTCGGCGACGGGATGAGGGGGCCTGCATGCCTCCGGCTTCGCGAGCTTCCAGCGAAGCAGCCAAAGCCCAGTTCAGAGCCACGCAGATCCGGTTGGGGAACGCTAGGCTGACGCTGATCAGACTAGGGGGGGACTGTGGCGCGTATTCGACGGGGCAATTCAGAGGCGGTCCACCGCTTGGGGGACACCGAGGCCGGAGTACCCAAGGCGTCACCGGACCCCGGCCCACCCCCAGAAGAGGTCCCTGCGGCTGAAGCCCCCTCCGTCGAGCCCGGAACGGCCGGCGCGTCGGCCCGTCGCGAGTACGAGCGCCGCAAGGCAAGGGACGAGCAGCGGCTCCGCGAGAAGTGGGGCCGATTCGGCGGCCTCGCCGTCGCCCTCTCCGACGAGCGGCAGAGCACCAAGGCCTGGGAGACCGGCGCCCTCGGCGAGGAACGCCTCGGCGCCCGGCTCGACTCCCTCGCCGGCCAGGGAATCGCCGCCCTCCACGACCGGCGCATCCCGGGCTCGAAGGCCAACATCGACCACATCGCCATCACCCCAGGCGGGATCTGGGTGATCGACGCCAAGCGCTACAAGGGCCGCCCCGAGCTCAAGGTCGAGGGCGGCCTCCTGCGGCCGCGTACCGAGACGCTCGTCGTGGGTCGCCGCGACTGCACGAAGCTCGTGGACGGGGTCCTCAAGCAGATCGAAGTCCTGCGCCCCCACGTCCCTGGCCTGCCCATCACCGGAGCGCTCTGCTTCGTCGAGGCCGACTGGCCATTAATCGGCGGCTTCTTCTCGACCCGCGGCATCCACGTCATCTCACCGAAGCGGCTCGCCAAGCTGCTCACCCAGGAGACCGCCGGCGGGGTCGACGTCGCCCGGGTGCGCGACGCCGTCGCCAAGGTCTTCAAGTCCGCGTGACGGCGGCGGGCGGGAACATCGGCACCCAGTCCACCACAGGCCTTGAGCTGTGCTCCCGCCTCAGGCACCGGAGGGCCGACGCTGCCTAGTTGAAGGCGGTGGTGGGCCCTGCAGGGTCGAAGCGGCAGACGATCTGCTCCGCAACGTCGCGCAGCTTGGTGTTGCGGCTGACGGAGGCGCTCTTGAGCAGGTCGACGGCCTCAGACTGGGTGCAGCTGGACTGGGCCATGATGACCCCGGCGGCGAGGTCGATCGCTGTGCGTGACTCCATGGCGGCGGCCAGGTCTGCTGCCCGGTCCCAGGCCTCGGCGAGCCGCAGTGCCAGCGCCAGCGGGCGCGACACCTTGCCGGCCAGCCGTGTGACCGCGGGCGCGCCGGCGCCGGTGAGGGCGTCCGGTTCGGCCGCGTAGGCACCGAGTGCGGCGGCTCCGAGCGGTGCTGGCAGGGGGATGGGCACGGCGAGGGCGCAGCGGAAGCCCGCGGCCGCCATGCGGGCCAGATGGTCGGCGTATTCCCCGTGGAGGGGAGGGCCGCCGGCGCGGACCCGTTCTTGGCGGAGCGCCGCCTCCCTGCAGGGTCCGCCGGCGATCCGGCCCTGGGCCTCGTCGAGCGCCACCACAGCCTCAGCGCTGCCTGCGAAGAGGTCTTTGGCCCGCTCCCGCACCACGAGGATGCCGCAGTGGACCGGCTCTCCCTCGGCCGAGAGGCGTGCGGCGGCTTCCTCGGCTGCTCCCCGGAGGAAGCCGGGCAGGGTGTCGCTCGTGATCAGCAGGTCAAGGAAGTCCACCCGCTCCGGAGGGCCGACCCTGTACGTCCTCATTGCACCCCCCCGTCGCCATTAACCCGCATATGGATTGCATGATATTCGCGGGTGGCCGGGCGTCAAGGCGGGGGCACGGAGGGTGGTACTCAGGCGGACACCCCGCCCGAGGTTGGGGGGCCACCAGGACGGGGTGCCGCGTGCCGGCTTCCCATCCTGCGAAGGCGGCAGGCCAGCACACTTATGAAGGTAGGGCGCGTGCAGGGCCGCCGCCCAGAGCATTAGGGCCTCCCGGGGCCTCGCCTCGCTGCAGCACCTCGACGGTGCCGCGCTCGCCGCCCAGAGCGAGGCGGTCGCCGTCGTGAATCAGCAGGGTGCCGTTCCCGGTGCCGACCACGGTCAGCCGGCCGGTCAGGCTGCAGAGATGTCGGCCAGGACCTCCTCGGCGGTGAGCTCGTGGTCGTGCGTGCTGCGGGCGTGCTCGCGCACGGCGGCCACCAGATGGTCGAGCTGGTCGGTCCCCGCCACGCGGAACTCGACACCGCAGGGGCAGCGCCCGACGTAGCCGGCCGCGGGGGCGCCGGTCGCGGCGAAGTCGATGATGGTGCAGGGTTCGTCGCCGACCACCCAGGCGTCGTGGCCGGGGGCGACGACGTGGGCGTCCCCCGGGCCGAAGTCGTATTCGCGTCCGTCGTCCATGCGCACATGGAAGCGTCCGGAGACGACGTAGCCGGTGTGGGAGACCTGGCACGAGGTGGTGCCCACGGTCGGGCCGATGTCGCCGGACCAGGTCCATCCCGGCTGGAACACGGCCCGGGCGATGGTGGCCCCCTGCAGGTTCACGACCTCGAGCGTGCCGTGCTGCATGGTGTGCGTCTCGTCGGGGGATTCGAGGCTCTTCGCTTCGAAGGCCGTCTGGATGCTCATCTCCGGATCCTTTCTCGCTGAACTGCCGGTGGATGCATCCAGCGTGCGCCGCGCGGGTCCCTGCCCGCATCGGGAGGACCACGTAGCGGCGGGGCCCCGCTACGTGTCCCCCGACGGCCGGTGACCGCCGGGGCCCAGGCGCGCAACGAGTTCGGTGCGCGACCTGGCCTCGGCCTTGCGCAGGAGCGACTCCACGTGCTTCTCGACTGTCCTCGGTGAGAGGCCCAGTTGCTCGGCGATGTCCCTGTTTGCCAGGCCCAACGAGATGAGCCGGAAGACGTCGGCTTCCCGCGGGCTCACCCCAGCGTCCGCCCAGGGGTTCGGTGCGGAGGCCTTGAGGAGTTCTCGGCAGCGGCGGCCCATCTCCTCGAGCCCGCGGGCCTCGAAGCGTTCGGGCGCGTCCCGGAGCCACCGAACGGGGTCCCCCCACCCATCGGCCCTGGCGCTCGGAGCGGCGAGGAGCCGGGCGAGGTCGGCCCACCCTTCGCAATGGGTCCACTCCATGTCCGCCGCTGCAGCCAGCTCCTGCGCCAGGCGCGTCTTCCCCCGACGCCCGGCCAGCACGGCCTCCGCATAGCCGATGAGGGCTCGGTTGAGGCCGAAGGACGCCACGCCGAGCCGGCGTGCCTCCTGTGCGGCCTCCTCGGCGCGCCGGTCCCCGCAGGCGGCGAGCACGAGAGGCCAGAGCGCACGCATCGAGGCGGGCTCCGCGTGCGGCAGGCCGGCCAGGACTTCGATCCCGTGCCCCCAAGGGCCCAAGGCCTCCCGATCGTCCCCGCCGAGGAGCAGCGCCATGCCGCGCGCACCCCAGCCGAAGCCCTCCAGCATCGCATCCTGGGGCGCGGCGGCCCTGGTCAGGGACGCGTACCTCTCAGTGGCCTCAGGGTCCGCCCGCATGCTCGAGCTCCCGGCGAGCATGGCCAGCCCCTTGGCACGCACCTGCACGAGCCCCAAGGCCTCGGCGATCGAAATCGCCGAGGATGCGTGGCGGTCACACGAGTCGAGGTCCCACCGGCAGGTGAAGGCAGCAGAGAGCTGCAGGTCCAGGACCGCGGCGGTGCTGACCGCGCCCATGTCGTCGGCGGCCCGGCGGGCCTGGAGCAGCAGGTCGACGCCTGCATGGTCGAAGAGGTCGATGGTGCCGAGCTCGTGCAGGGCGCGGAGGCGCCACAGTGGAAGGTCGGCAGCCTCCGCGGTCAGCAGTGCGGCCTCGAACGCTGCGCGGGCCGCCAGCAGATCCGCCGAGCGGCGGGCGCGCCCGACGATCTCGTGCGCGTGGCACGAGACGGCCGGCGGAACCCCCTCGGTGACGAGGGCGCGCTCGGCCAGCCCCAGAGCCGCCCCGTAGTCACCCGATCCCATCGCGAGGTCCGCTTCGAGCACCGCCGCCCTCGCTCCTGGGCCCAGCTCCTGCTCAGGCCCGAGGTCGCGTGCCGCCAGATCGAGGTGGTACCGGGCCATCTGCCACCGTGAGGCCGATACGCCGGCCTGGGCCAGCCGAAGATGGACCTCGACCCGGAGGCCCGCGGCGCGCGGGTCCGTCCCGAGGCGGGTGAGGAGCCGGCCGCCTGCCCGGGCCGCCTCGTCGACCCGGCCTGCCAAGGCCAGGGCCTCCACGAGGTCCAGCTCGGCCCGGGTCCCCTCGGGCGACCCGCCGAGCAGGTCCGCGGCCCGCCGCAGCGCTGTGGCAGCGGTGGACAGCGCTCCCCAGCCGAGCGCCTCCCGCCCGGTACCGGCCAGCAGGATCCCTGCCCGAGGGCGGTCTCCGGCGCGCAGCGCCAGCTCCGTGGCAAGCTCACACCGCCCCGGCCTCAGCCCTTCCTCCCCGTCGAGGGCTGCCAGGGCTGACCGTGCCAGTTCCCGCTGGCGGGGCGGGATGACCCGGTCCAGCACGGCTTCACGCGTGAGCGCGTGCCGGAACACCATCGACTGGCCCTCCGCCGCCATGAGCAGGCTGTCCACCGCCGCCTCGAGCGCTCGGGCCACCGCAGCCTCGGGCTGGCCCGTCATGGCCGGGAGCAGATCCCAGTCGACGTGCCGTCCGAGGACGGCTGCGGCCTCGACAACCTCCCGCTCGGCCGGGGCCAGGCCACCGAGGCGGGCCTCGACGGTGGCGGCGAACCCGGCGGGCACGCCCGGAGAAGCGAGCAGGTCCTCCACCAGCAGCGGGATCCCCTCCGACGCCACCTGCACCCGCGCCACCGTGTCGGGATCGGCGTCCGGGCGGCATGCCCGGACCATCTCGGCGGACTCGTCCTCGCTCAGACGCTCCAGCGTCAGGGATACAGACTCCGCACTGCCCCTCAGCCTTGAGGCCAGGTCCAGGGCAGCCGAGGCCTGGGTGTCCCTCAGGGTCAGCACCAGCAGGAGCCGCTGGCCGGCGAGATTGCCGGCCAGGTACTCGACGGCCGCAACAGTCTCGGGATCTGCCCAGTGGAGGTCTTCCAGGACCAGGACCAGACCGGGGGCGCTGGCCCGCTCCAAGACCCTCAGCAGGGCCTCGGCGCGAAGATCGGGCGGCACCTCCACGCCCGGCCGCGAGGCATCCCGAGGCGACGGCAGGAGGGGCCGCAGCAGGGCGAGCCACGGCCGGAGGGAGCCGTCCTCGGGCAGAGGCCGGGAGCGCGACAGCTGCATGAGGGCCTCGGTGAACGGGCGGTAGGCGGACGACCCCGACCCCGGCAGGGCGCGTCCGGTTGCCGTCGGCGCACCCAGGGCCGCCGCCCATTGCACGACCTCCCCGGCCAGCCGCGACTTCCCCACGCCGGGCTCCCCGCGCAGCACTGCGCACCGTCCGTCGCCCCGCAGCGCTGCTTCCAGCGCGTCCCGGAGCGCGTCCAGCTCAGCCTGGCGGCCGATCACCACAGGGCACCGCGGCTGCCTCACTCCACCAGTGTCGCCACGGGGCCGAGGACGGACAAGCCGTCACAGGGCCAGCCGCGAGGCGGTGCTGATTCCCAGCTCGATGTCGACCATTGGGGGCCGCCCGCCCGCTCACTGCAGCACCTCGACGGTGCCGCGCTCGCCGTCCACGCGGAGGCGGTCGCCGTCGTGAATCAGCATGGTCGCGTTGCCGGTGCCGACCACGGCCGGGATGCCGAGCTCGCGGGCCACGATCGAGGCGTGCGAGAGCGGCGCGCCCAGGTCGGTGACCACGGCGGCGGCGCGCGGGAACATGGGCGTCCAGCCCACGTTGGTCAGGGTGGTCACGAGGATCTCGCCGGCGTTGAGCCTGGCGCCGTCCTCGGGGCGTGCGATCACCCGGGCGGTGCCCTCCACCACGCCCGGCGCGCCCGGGAAGCCGGTGACGGCCTCCTCGACGGGCACGGTGGCGCCGCGGGAGTCGTAGAGGTCGGTGCGCCGGTGCGGGTCCGCGGCCCAGCGCACGGGGTCGAACCGGCCCACGATCAGCCTGGGGTACGGCGGCAGTGCGGTGTACCGCTGGTAGGCGGCGCGCCGGGCGGGCACCCGCGCGAGCGCCGCCGGCCTGCCCTCGAGCACGTCGAGGAGCTCCTCGAGGTAGAGGTACCAGAGGTCGTCGCGGCCGGTGAGCTCGCCGGCGCGCAGCACGAACTCGCGCACCACCCAGAACGTCCGCACCGACTCCGAGCGCGTGTCCTCGCGGTCGCGGACAATCCCGTTCCAGCGGCGCACCTGCTCGCGCATCGCGGCCTCCCGGCGCGGGTAGCGGGCGGCGAAGCGTCCCCAGGCCGCCTCCCGGGCCTGCCGCTGGCGGGCGAGCAGGGCCTCCGTGCCGAGCTGGAGGTCGTGGAGGCCGGCGAGCTGGGCGTCGATCCAGCCGGGGTCCTCGCCGGGACGCGGCGCGGAGAGCTCGCACTCGTGCGGGCCGCGGTGGCCGTACTCGCGGGCGAACCCGTCCCGGGTGATCTCGCCGCGGGCCAGCCGGCCCAGGCCCACCAGCGGGCCGAGGCTGGCCAGCCCGCCGTCGGCGTTCACCCCGGTGAGCATCGCCTCGGCGTCGGTGCTGCCCATGAGCCTGCGCAGCTTCTCCCGGGTGTAGAGCAGCGTCCCGCCGCCCTGCCGGCCCGCGGCCTCGAGCATGCGGGCGGCCGTGACGAAGAGCGGCCCGATCTCCCGCCGGTAGAGCGCGGCGAGCTCCGCGGGCGAGCCGGTGGCCGTGATGCGGGCGCGGAGGTCGGCGCAGCGGCTGCGGGACTCGGCCAGGAAGGGGCGCATCTGGGCGAGGTTCGCCCGGGCCCGGCGCCGCACGTGGACCGCCCCGGGCACCATGCGCTTGAGCGTGGCCCAGTCGAGGACCTTCACGGTCGGCACGTCGAGGCCCTCGGGGATGCGGCCGAACACGTTGGCGACCGTGCTGGCCCAGCCCTTCACGTGGAGGGACCTGACCATGGAGTAGATGGGGGTGAGGTTGAGGTAGAAGCGGCCGCCGATGTTGCCCACGAGGTCGAAGCCGGGGATGGCCGAGGCGGACATGGCCTCGTGGATGAACAGCTTCACGAAGGACCACGTGATCGGGGTCATCACATCCGGGATGGCCTCCCCGAGGTTCCCGCTGGTCCACAGGTACACGCCCTTGGCCGTGTCGTTCCATTCCCCGAGCTCCGGTCCGAGCACGGTGATCGGCCGCGCCTGCACGATCGCGAACCGCCCCCGGCTCCGGGCCCACTCGATGTCGACCGGCACCCCGTACAGGTCCCCCACCCGCGCGCCGAGCGCAGCCAGCTCGAGCGCCTCAGCGGGAGCGAGGACGGGTTCGCGGCGGCGCTCCCCGGGCACGGGCCGCTCCTCGGTCCCGTCCGCGGTGCGGACGGTCATGACCGCCTTGTCGCCCACGGTGGTGCTCGCCACGGCGCCGCGGCGGACGACGACGCCATCCGGGATCACCCGCCCGCCGACCACCGACTCGCCCAGCCCCCACGCGGCGTTGATGACCGTCTGGTCCTCGCTGCCGGTCACCGGGTCCGCGGTGAACAGCACCCCGGACGCGTCGGCGTCGACCAGCTCCTGCACCACGACGGCCAGCGCCACCGACTCGTGCGGCACCCCGTGCTGGTCGCGGTAGGCGACCGCGCGCGGGTTCCACAGGGACGCCCAGCACTTCCGCACGGCCTCGAGCAGGCCGCTGCCGCGGACGTTGAGATAGGAGTCCTGCTGCCCGGCGAAGGACATCCCCGGCAGGTCCTCCGCGGTGGCGGAGGAGCGCACGGCAACCGGGACGTCCTCCCCGAGGCCGGCGTAGGCGGCCAGGATCTCCTCCGCGAGCCCGGCGGGCAGCCCGTGGCCGGCGAACAGCGCGGCCGTTCGGACCGGGTCGCGGGGGTCGATCTGGTCGCGGAATCCGGCGACGAACGCCCCGTACGCCGCCGTGGTCACGCAGAAGCCGCCGGGCACCGGGAGCCCGGCCCGGACCATGCGGGCCAGCGAGGCGCCCTTCCCGCCGGCCGACGCGAGGTCGGCGGCCTCATCGCCGAGCGGCAGCACCCACGCCACGGGTCACCCTACGAGGGCTCGAAGCCGATCAGCCAGTGGAGCCCGAACCGGTCCACGACCTGCCCGTCCGAGGCGCCCCACGGCCGCTCCTGGAGCGCGTCGACGACGCGGCCGCCGTCGGCCAGGCCGTCGAACCAGGCCCGCAGCGTCGGCTCGTCCGCCGTCCCCAGGAGCGAGAGCATGAGCCGCTCGGTCCGCACGCCCGGGCCCCCGGCGTCGGCGTCGGCACCGCAGAGGTGCACGACGCCGGTCAGCTCGCCGTGGGCGATCGCGTCCCCGGGTCCGTCGGCGCGCCCGAACTGCGCGCGCGTGTAGAGGGCGAGGTCCCCGCCGAAGACGCCGTGGTAGAAGCCGAGGGCCTCGCGGGCGTTGCCGGGGAACAGGACATAGGGCACGGGAGGTGCGGACATATGCCACAGGCTAGGCCCCGCGCGGCCGGCGGGACAGCCCCGACGCGGCGGGGCTGCGGAGGAGGCCCACGGCGAGGCGGCGCGCGAGGCCGAGCTGCTGGGTCGGGCTCGGGTGGGGCAGGTAGGCGTGGGTGAGGGCGGTCGCGATGGCCGGGAGCGCCGCGGGATCCGGGTACGCCAAGTGCAGGGCCTCCCAGCGTGGGTGGAATCTGGCCTTGAAGGCGTGCAGCGTGCGGAAGCCGTAGGCAGGCTCGAGGAGGCTGCCGAGCCAGCGGAGGACGCCGTCGAGGGCGGAGCCCGGTGCGGGGACGGGTCCGCTGCGGGCCAGCGGCGCGCCGGAGAGGCTGAGGGTGTGGAAGCCCTGCTCCTTCAGGTCCAGCGCCGCGGAGGCGATGAGGAACTCGATGGCGGGCCGGAAGCCGGTGCTGCGGCGGCGCATGAGGTCCAGGGTCCAGCCCGTGACGGCGCCGCCGGCGTGGATGGGCAGCCAGGAGGAGATGGCGTGGACCGTGCCGGCGGCGTCGAGGGCGAGCAGGAGGCGCACGGCGGGGTCCTTCATCTCCTCGGCCCCGCCCAGGGTGAACCCCATCTCGGGCAGGCCCTTCTCCGCGATCCATGCGGAGGAGATCGCCTCGATCTGCTCGCGCTCGTCCGGGGTGGCGTCCGCGTAGGTGGTCCAGTGGGCGCGGATGCCCTCGCGGTGGGCGCGGTTGAGGGCTGTGCGGGTGTTCTGGTGCCTCCGGCCGGTGAAGTCGAGGGCGTCCAGGTCCAGGACCGCGTCCTCGGCGATCTGCACCGTGGCCCAGCCCAGAGCGGCGGCTGTGCCCCTGGTGTGCTCGGGGACGGCGTAGAGGCAGGGGGTCCAGCCATTGGCGGCGGCGTACACCGCGAAGGCTGCGAGCTCTTCCTGCTCCTTCCCGGGCGGGCACACCGGAGGGCCGAGGGCGAGGGCAACACCCGCGTAGGGGCGGTAGGCGATGTACCCGGCGCCGTCCGAGGTGAACCAGTACCGGTTCCCGGCCCACGTGGTCATCCACTGCAGGCTGCACGTCCCGCCGGCCGCCGCCAGCAGGAGTGCGGCGCGCTCCCGGTCGCCGGCCGGGGCGCGGACGGCGGACCTGAGGAAGGTGCCCAGGGCGAGGGTGCCGGCGGCGGCCCAGAAGAGTATCCCGACGCCCTCGTAGAGCACGGTGGCCGGGAAGGTCTCGGGGACGAACGCCGGCGGGGTGTCCGTGAGGTAGCCCAACGGGAGGAACCGGTCGGGCAGGTCCGCGAGGAGATCAAGCGGCCGCGGCGGGTCGGAGAAGTCGCTGGCCAGGGGCAGGCCGGCCCCGAGGTAGAGCAGAGCCAAGGCTGCCGCCGTGCCGGCGAGCTGGGCGGCGAGCCTCCGGTAGGTCCCGCGGGGCGCGCGGACCGCGAACTGGGCCCGCGTCGCCGCGAGGAGCCCGGCGAGGACGGCGGGGGTGAGCAGGGGCAGCACCAGGGCGAGCTTGTTGCGGAACGTTCCCACGTGCACCGCGCCGAGGCCCTGCGCCGCCGCGCTTCCCGAACCGGCAGGGGCCAGGGCGGCCACGATGTCCACGATCGCGATGGCGGCCAGGGCGCACTCCACGGCCACGGCCACGGCCCAGGCCGCGCGCCGGCCGCGGCGGATCCCCTCGGCGAGGACCAGCAGCAGGACGGTGGGCAGCACGGCCATGAACACCGCCCCGGCGCCTGCGCGCTGCTGCAGGAGGGCCGCGGCGCAGCGTCTGGCCGCGGAGGGGTCCGAGCACAGGGCCTGCACCGCGTCGGGGTCCACCGGCTGGAGCCCGGTGAACACCAGGTGCAGGACCGCGAGCGGGCCGGCGGCATGCGGCTGCATCCCGGCGATGACCGGGCCCACCGCGGCAGCGCCCACCGCGACCGCGATCAGGGTGCGCGACTCCCGGCGCGAGATTGCTGCGGGCCACAGCCGGGGTCTGTGACGGTGCAGGGCCGGTCCGAGGACCAGCCCGGCAGTGGCGGCGAGGAACCTGATGAGGTCTGCCAGGGAGCCGCCGTACAGCAGGAGCAGGGACGTGAGCGCCAGCACCACCAGCCGGATCCTGCGCCGCCACAGCGGCGCCATGCCCGCGGTGGCGGCCATCAGCGCTCCGAGTGCCATCGCGCTGGGGCCCGCGAAGGAATGCCTGAGCAGCTGGGATGACCAGGCCCCACCGGCGGCGCGCAGCCCGTGGGCCAGCGCCGCGCCGGCGAGCACCGCGGCCGCGTGGGTGCCGAGGGCGGCGGCTGCGAAGCGCCGTGGCCCCAGACGCCGCTCGGCGAGGGCGCCGGCGGCCAGCAGGAGCACTGCGCCGAGGAGGACCACGGGCACGTTCTGCGGCCACAGGGCGCTGGCAAGCACCGCCCACCACCGATCCGGGAACGAGTGCGGCGTCACGGCGATCCCGTGCGCGTCGGCCCACCCCAGCGCCCGGACTGCTCCCGCGGCCAGGAAGACGGCGGTCAGGAACACCGTGACCGGGGCCCCCCGCAGCGCCGATCCGAGGTGGGACAGAGGCGGCGGGAGCGAACGGCGCATGGCGTCCTTCTCCCCTCTGACCCGGGACTCCTAGGGGCAGTAGAGCGGGCGCCCCGTTGCCCGTGCGTTACAGTCCCTCCTCCGCCGGGGGCGCGGGGCCGCCGAATGGTCCCGGTAACGGCCGGGCAACGTGCCTTCGGCTTCACTCGTGCCCACCGACGCGCCCACGACGGAAGGGCAGCCATGGGACCGCTCATTGCGTTGGACCTCGTCCAGGGCCCCCTGGCGACGACGGCTGCCCTGCTCGCCCTTCCCGCTGCGGCCTTCCTGCTGATCCGCAGGTGGCGCCGGGGCGCGCTGTTCCCGCTTCTCGCTGCTGCGCTCGCGGCGGGGATCGCCTACGGGGCAGGGGAGTGGGCCATGTCCTCGGGCCTGAGCACGCACCCGCTGCCCCTGCCGGTCCTGGGCTGGATCGCTGCGGCGGCCGGCGCCCTCATCCTCGCGGCCGGCGGCATCTACCGCGGCCGGTGGCTCCGCCGCGTCCTCGGCCCGGTCGCCGCGGTCCTCATCGTGGCCGCGGCAGCGCTCCAGATCAACGCCTACTACGGCTTCTACCGCACCGTGGGGGACCTCGCCGGGGCGAGTACGGCCGACATCGCCCCGCTGACCGCCGCCTCCGGGAAGGCCCCTGCCGCCGCGCCGCAGCCCGTGCCCCTGTCCGGCTGGGTGCCGCCGGCGGACATGCCCGACCACGGGCAGGTGCGGTCTGCCCGCATCCCGGGCACGGTCTCCGGCTTCACCGCGCGCCGCGCCTACGTCTACCTCCCGCCGGCGCACGCCGTCCCGCGGCACCCGGCGCTGCCCGTCCTCGTCCTGGTCGCCGGCCAGCCGGGATCGCCGGCCGACTGGCTCACCGCGGGGCGCCTCGAGCACGTGCTCGACGCCTTCGCGGCGGCGCACCGGGGCCTGGCCCCCATCACGGTGGTCGTAGACCCCAACGGCGCGCTCACCGCCAACACCATGTGCATGGACTCGCGCATCGCCCGCGCCGACACCTACCTCGCCACCGACGTGCCCGCCTGGATCGCCGCCACGCTCGATCCTGCGACCGACCACACCCGGTGGGCGATCGGCGGCTTCTCCTTCGGCGGCACCTGCGCCATGCAGATGGCAGCCCTCCACCCGGGCACCTTCCGCAATGCCCTCGTCTTCAGCGGTGAAGCCGAGCCCGCCCTCGGCCCCAGCCGGGCCGCCACCATCCAGCAGTCCTTCGCTGGGGACACCGCGGCGTTCGAGGCCCTCACGCCCCTCCACCAGTTCAAGAAGCGGCACTACCACCACTCCTGGGCCTACTTCGCCGCAGGCGCCGAGGACGCAGAGTTCACGGCGTGCATGCACACCGTCGCTTCAGCGGCGGCCCGCGCGGGGATGACGGTCCGGGCCGAGGGGGTCCCTGCCGTGGGCCATTCGTGGAGGGTGCCTGCTGCCGCGCTCGGCCCGGCCCTCGACTGGCTCAGCCGCCGGCTCGCGCTCGCGCCCTGACGCCGGGCGCCTACCGGACCGGCGCGCCCGCGTGCCCGAGCAGCAGCCGGGCCACCTCGTCGGCATCCCGGTACATGAGCGAGTGCGGGGCGCCCTTGATCACCGCGGTGCGAGCGTGCGGGGCGGCGTGCTCGAGCTGGCGCGACCACGAGGGCGGGGAGGTGGGGTCCTTCTCGCCGGCGATGAGGAGCAGGTCAGCCTCGACGTGGCGGATGCGTTCCTCCATGCGATGGTCCATCATCTCGCCCAGGGTCAGGGCCCACCACCGCGGGCCGCAGAGGGCGTAGTCCCGGGCGAGGATCGCCTTGAGGGCCCACGGCTCGATGAGCCCGTCCTGGAGCAGGCGCAGCGCCTGGCGGGGGACCGTGCGCTCGCGTTCGTTGACGGTGGGGGCCAGGAGCGCGGCCTTGCTGACGCTGGGCCGCTGGAGCGCCATCTCCACCACCACCTGGGTGCCCATCGAGTGGCCCACGAGCACGGGGCTCTCGCCGCACACGCTCTCGAGGACCCTCCAGGTGGCGCGGGCGAACTCGCCCATGGACAGGGGACGCTTGGGCTCGAGCTTCTTGCCGTGGCCGGGCAGCTCGATCACGTGGACCCTGCCGGCGGCGGAGAGCCGCTCGGCCAGCGGCCGGAAGTAGGCGGCGGAGGCGCCGATGCCGTGGACCAGGACGAACTCGCCGGGGCCCTTGCCCGCGCCGCGGATGCGGAAGGCGCCGGGGCCGGCGAATTCGAACAGCTCGCCGAACGGCTTGGGCACGGGCACTCCTTCTCGGATCAGGGCCCCGTCATAGTACAGGCCCCCGCTGGGGGAGGCGCCCAGCCCGGCCCCGGGCCGGGATCACCCCAGGCGGGCGGCCTTCACCGCGGGAGGGGTGGCGCCCTGGAGGACCCAGCGGTTGCCGTCCGGATCGGCCACATGGGCGAACAGCACCCCGCCCAGGTCCAGCGCCTCGCTGACCTCCGCCCCGCGCCGGAGGAGCTCCTCGCGGACGGCGGGCAGGTCCGGCACCACGAGCTGCAGGCCCTCGAGGCTGCCCGGGGCCATGCCGGTCATGCCCGTGCCGATCACGATCGAGGCCGCCGAGCCGGGCGGGGTCAGCTGCACGACCCGCATCCCCGGGATGTGCTCCACATCGTGGTCGAGGACGAACCCCAGCTTCTCCGTGTAGAACGCCTTCGCCCGCTCCACGTCCGCCACCGGTACCTGCACGACTTCGAGGCGCATCTCCATGGAGCCAACCGTAGCCTCACCGGCCGTCGGACGGCCGCGCCCCCGCCGCCGGGTCCTCGAACCGATACCCGCGCCCGGCCTCGGTGATGAGGTGCCGGGGATGCGCGGGGTCGGCCTCGAGCTTGCGGCGCAGCTGGCCCATGTACACCCGCAGGTACTGGGTCTCCTCCGTGTACGCCGGCCCCCACACCGTCTGGAGCAGCTGGCGCTGGGTCACGAGCCGGCCCCGGTTGGCCACGAGCATCTGCAGGACGCCCCACTCCCGCGGGGTCAGGTGCACGCGCTCGCCGGCCCGGGTGACCGTGGCGGCGCCGAGGTCGACCACGAGGTCCCCGGCGTCGACCACCCCGCCGGGGGAGGGGTGCACCGAGCGGCGCTCGACGGCGCGCAGCCGGGCGAGCAGCTCGTCGAGCCCGAACGGCTTCGTCACGTAGTCGTCCGCCCCGGCGTCCAGCGCCTCCACCTTGTCCGCGGACCCGTGCCGGGCCGAGAGGACCACGATCGGCATGTCCGACCACCCGCGGATCCCGCGGATCACCTCCGACCCGTCCAGGTCCGGCAGGCCCAGGTCCAGCACCAGCACGTCCGGCGGCCGCGAGGCGGCCAGGCGCAGGGCCTCGGTCCCGTTCGCCGCGACCGTCACGCTGTAGCCCTCGGCGCGCAGGTTGATCTGCAGGGCACGCAGCAGCTGCGGCTCGTCGTCGACCACGAGCACCCTCTTCACGTCAGTCCCCTTCCTCGTCCCGGGGGCCCGCATAGAGGGGCATCCGGATCACCATCGTCAGGCCCCCGCCCGGGGTCGGCTCCGCGGCGAGCACCCCGCCCATCGCCTCCACGAAGCCCTTCGCAACCGCGAGCCCCAGCCCGATCCCGGGCCCCTTCCCCTCGTCGCCGAGCCGCTGGAACGGCTGGAACATGGCCACGACCCGCTCCGGCGGGACGCCCGTGCCGTGGTCCACCACGCGCAGCTCGCTCACGGGCCGGTCCCCGATGCCCGGGGCGAGCAGGCCGCCGGCCGTCGCGACCACCACGACGTCGCTGCCCGGGGCGTACTTGAGGGCGTTCTGCACGACGTTCGCGAGGGCACGCTCGAGGAGGCCGCGGTCGGCGTCGATCGCGGGGAGGTTCGGGGCGAGGTCCACCCGCACCGCCCCGGCGGGGAACTCCGCCAGCACCTCCGCGACCACCTCGCGCCACGCCACCGGCTCGTGCAGCACGGACAGCGCCGCGCTGTCGATCCGGGACATGTCCAGCAGGTTCGCCACGAGGCTGTCGAGCCGGCCGGCGTAGGAATCGATGGCCGCGAGCATCTCCGCGCGCTCCTCGGCGCTCATCGACCCCGGCTGCCGTTCGAGGGCCGTGACCGCGAGGCGGATCCCCGCGAGCGGGGTGCGCAGATCGTGCGAGACGGCCCGCAGGATCGAGGTGCGGATCCGGTTGGCCTCGCCGAGCCGGACGGTCTCCCGCAGGCTCGTGGCGAGCTCCTGCCGTTCCAGCAGCGCCGCCAGGTGCGCCTCGAACGCGGCCAGCAGGCGCCGCTCGCCGCCGCTGAGCGGCCGCCCCCGCCACGCGAGGGTGAGCCCGGGCCCGATCCGGTCCGCCCCGTCGGCCCCGTCCGGGTCTGCCGGGGCACCCGTGCCGGCCTCCGCGCGGACCGTCCACCCGCCGTCGTTCGCCGCCAGCAGGCTCACTGCGGCGAGCTGGAACTCGTGCCGCAGCTGCCCGAGGAACTCCGCCGGGCCCTGGTCCCGCGCCAGCGAGCCGCGCGCGAGCTCGCTGAGGGTGCCAGCCTCCGCCCGCGCCACGGCCGCGTCCCGCGAGCGCCGCGAGGAGACCCCGACCACGAGCGAGAACGCGACGGCGACCGCGAGGAACACGGCCAGGGCGAAGAAGTTCTGCGGATCGGCGATCGTGAGGTTCCCCACCGGCGGGGTGACGAAGTAGTTCAGCAGGAGCGAGTCGAAGACCGCGGCGACCGCCGCCGGCCACAGCCCGCCGATGAACGCCACGAGCACCACTGCGCACAGGTGGGCGAGGGCCTGCGTGGTCAGGTTGATCTGCGGGAACGGCGCGAGCGCCGCGGTCATCGCCACCGGCGCGGCGAACGCGAGCACGTACCCCGCGACCGTGCGGGGCCGCCCCAACAGCGGGGTCAGCCGGCGCCGCGGCGCCCGCCCCGCGAGCGCGTGGGTCACCATGTGCACGTCGATCTCGCCGGAGTCGCGCACGACGGCGGTCCCCACCCCTCCGCGGCCGAGCAGCTGCTGGAGCCGGGTGTGGCGGGAGACCCCCACCACGATCTGGGTCGCGTTGACGCTGCGGGCGAAGTCGAGCAGGCTCGCGGCGATGTCGTCCCCGGCGAGCTGCTGGTAGCTGCCGCCGAGGTCGCCGACGAGCGCCCGCTGCGCGGCGAGGGGCTGCTCGGACCCCTCCGTGAGCCCGTCCGGGGTCCTCACATGGACGGCGAGGAGGTCGCCGCCGCTCACCCGGGAAAGGATCCGGGCCGCGCGCCGGATGAGCGCCTCGCCCTCCGGGCCCCCGGTCAGGGCGACGACGACCCGCTCCCGCGCCGGCCAGGTGTCCTCGATGTGGTGCCGCTCGCGGTAGGCCGCCAGGCCCTCCTCGACGCGGTCGGCGAGCCAGATGAGCGCGATCTCCCGCAGGGCCGCGAGGTTGCCGAGCCGGAAGTAGTTCGCCAGGGCCGCGTCGATCTTGTCCGGGGCGTAGACGAGGCCGGAGCCCAGCCGCTGGCGCAGCAGCTCCGGCGGGATGTCCACGAGCTCGATCTGGTCCGCGGCCCGCACGATCGCGTCCGGGATGACCTCCTGCTGGCGGGTGCCCGTGATCGACGCGACCACGTCGTTGAGCGAGGCCAGGTGCTGGACATTGACCGTGGTGAGGACGTTGATCCCCGCCTCGAGCAGATCGTCCACGTCCTCCCACCGCTTCGCGTGCCGGCTGCCGGGTGCATTGGTGTGGGCGTACTCGTCCACGAGGACGGTGTGCGGGCCGCGGGCGAGGACGGCGGCCACGTCCATCTCCGGCAGGCTCGCGCCCCGGTACTCCACCAGCCGCAGCGGCACCTGCTCGAGCCCCTCGGTGAGGGCCGCGGTCTGGGCCCGGCCGTGGTCCATCACCACCCCCACCACCACGTCGGTGCCGGCGGCGGCGAGGCGGTGGGCCTCCTCGAGCATCGCGTACGTCTTGCCGACCCCGGGCGCCGCGCCGAGGAAGATGCGGAGGCTGCCGCGGTCCATGCTCCCGATTCTTCTACGCCGTCCCGTCCCGCCGCCGCATCCTGCTATCTGAGCCGCGCGGCGAGGGCGAGATTGAGCGTAGTGGTGTTCACGGCCGGCTGGCCGAGCAGCCCGAGGGCCGGGCCCGTGGTGGCGGCCGCGACCAGCTGCTGCACCTCCGCCGGGCTGAGCCCGGTGGAGCGCGCCACCCGGGGGAGCTGCAGCTGGGCGTAGGCCGGGGAGATGTCCGGGTCCAGCCCGCTCGCCGAGGCGGTGACGGCGTCGAGCGGGACGGCCGACGCCGGCACCCCCTCGCGTGCGGCGACCGCGGCGCGGGACTGGGCTTCTGCCTTCGCCAGGGCCGGATCAGAGGGGCCGAGGTTCGAGGCGCCCGAGGACGGCGGGTCCCACGTGACGGCAGAGGGCCGGGGGAAGAAGAGCCTGCTCTCCTTCTCCGGCACCGCCTGGGCGAGGAGCGCCGAGGCCGCCGGCCGGCCGCCGAGCTGGGCGATCGAGCCGTTCGCCTGCGCCGGTGCGACCGCCTGGCCCACGCCGAACACCACGAGCGGGTAGAGCACGCCGAGCAGCACGGTGGCCACGGCCAGGAACCGGAAGGAGGTGCCGAGCTGTCTGAGGTAGGCGTTCACGTTGGCCCTCCTAGTGGAGCCCCGGCACGACGGCCAGGACCAGGTCGATGATCTTGATGCCGATGAACGGGGCGATGATGCCGCCCACGCCGTAGACGAGCAGGTTCCGGCGCAGGGCCTGCTGGGCGCTCACCGCCCGGTAGCGCACCCCGCGCAGGGCCAGCGGCACGAGCAGCACGATGATGATCGCGTTGAAGACGACCGCGGCGAGGATGGCGCTCTTCGGGCTGGTCAGGCCCATGATGTTCAGCACGCCCAGCCCGGGGAAGACCGCCACGAACAGGGCTGGGATGATCGCGAAGTACTTCGCGACGTCGTTCGCCACCGAGAACGTGGTGAGCGAGCCGCGCGTGATGAGCAGCTGCTTGCCGATCGCCACGACGTCGATGAGTTTGGTCGGGTCCGAGTCGAGGTCCACCATGTTGGCGGCCTCCTTCGCCGCCTGCGTGCCCGAGTTCATCGCGACGCCCACGTCCGCGGCCGCGAGGGCCGGGGCGTCGTTGGTACCGTCGCCGGTCATGGCCACGAGCTGCCCCGCCTTCTGCTCGGCCCGGATGCGGGTGAGCTTGTCCTCGGGCGTGGCCTCGGCGAGGTAGTCGTCCACGCCGGCCTCCCGGGCGATGGCGGCCGCGGTGAGCCGGTTGTCGCCGGTGATCATGACGGTGCGGATGCCCATCCGGCGCAGGGCGGCGAAGCGGTCGGCGATGCCCGGCTTGACCACGTCGGCGAGGTGGACGGTGCCCAGCACGCGGGGGCGCCCGCCGTCGTCCGTCGCCACCACCAGGGGTGTGCCGCCGCCGCCCGCGATCGAGTCGACATCGTCGCGCACCCCGGGCGGGACGTCGCCGCCGAGCTCGCGGACCCAGTGCGCCACGGCGGAGGCGGCGCCCTTGCGGTAGCGGCGCTGGCCGTCGTCGAGGCCGCTCATGCGGGTCATGGCCGTGAACTCCACGGCGGTCACCTGGCCGTCGCGCAGCCGGTAGAGCTCGTCCAGGCCCGGTCCGTCCGCGCCGCGCTCGCCGGCGAGGTCCACGATCGAGCGCCCCTCCGGGGTCTCGTCCGCGAGGGAGGAGAGCCGGGCGGCCTCGACGAACTCGCCCTCGGGCACGCCGGGGGCGGGGAGGAAGTCCACGGCGCGGCGGTTGCCGAACGTGATGGTGCCGGTCTTGTCCAGCAGGAGCGTGGTGATGTCCCCGGCGGTCTCCACCGCCCGGCCGCTCGTGGCGAGCACGTTGTGGCGGACCAGCCGGTCCATCCCCGCGATGCCGATCGCCGGCACGAGCGCGCCGATCGTCGTGGGGATCAGGCACACGAGGAGGGCCACGAGGACCACGGGGGAGGGGACCGCGCCGGCGAGGGCCGCGAACGGCACGAGGGCCACGGTCACGACGAGGAAGATGATGGTCAGGGCCACGAGGAGCACGTGCAGGGCGATCTCGTTCGGCGTCTTCTGCCGCTCCGCGCCCTCGACGAGGGCGATCATCCGGTCGATGAAGGTCTGCCCCGGGTCCGCCGTGATCCGGACCACGATCCGGTCGGAGATGACCTTGGTCCCACCCGTGACGGCCGAGCGGTCGCCGCCGGACTCGCGGACCACCGGCGCCGACTCGCCCGTGATCGCGGACTCGTCCACCATGGCCAGCCCCTCGACGATCTCCCCGTCCGAGGGGATCACGTCCCCCGCCTCGCAGACCACGCGGTCGCCCTTGCGGAGGTCGGGCGCGGGGACTTCCTCCTCCTGGTTGTCGCGCAGGCGCCGGGCCACGAGCCCCTGCCGCCCGGCCCGTAGGCTGTCCGCCTGCGCCTTGCCGCGGCCCTCGGCGAGGGCCTCCGAGAAGTTGGCGAACAGCACGGTCAGCAGCAGCCACCCGGTGATGACCAGGCTGAACACGGCGTCCGGGCTCGCCTGGACGAGCTGCACGACGCACGCGACGGCGGAGGCCGCGGTGCCGACGAGCACGGTGAACATGACCGGAGACTGGCGCATCTGCCGAGGGTCCAGCTTGGCGAAGGACTCGGGGACCGCCGCGAGGATCAGGCGCCGGTCGAAGGCCCTGCGGCGCTTGTAGGCGTGGCCGGAGAGCTCCGTGACCCGGGGCGCGGGCGTGTGGGCCGGGGTCTGGGTGGTGGTCATCGGATGGTTCCCTCTGCGATGGGCCCGAGCGCGAGCGCCGGGAAGTAGTTCAGGGCCGTGAACAGGACGGTCACGGTGCCGAGGAGGCCGGCGAACAGCGGCCCGTAGGTGGCCAGGGTGCCGGGGGAGGGCGGGATGGGCTCCTGCGTCGCGAAGCTCCCGGCGAGGGCGAGGACCAGCACCATGGGCAGCACTCGCCCCACCCACATGGCCACGTCCATGAGCGTGGAGACGAGCGGATCCGAGGCGGCGAGTCCGGCGAACGCCGAGCCGTTGTTGTTCGCCCCCGAGGTGAACGCGTACAGCAGCTCGCTGAACTGGTGCGGGCCCTGCGCGGGGGCGTCCGCCACCGCGGACGGGATGAGCACCGCGGCCCCGGCGAGGACGAGCACGAGGACCGGCGTGACGAGCAGGTACAGGGCCGCGAGCGTCATGTGCCGGGCCTGGACCTTCTTGCCCAGGTACTCCGGCGTCCGCCCCACCATGAGGCCGCCCAGGAAGACCGCGACGACGGCGAGGACGAGCATGCCGTACAGGCCCGAGCCCACCCCGCCGGGGGCAACCTCGCCGAGCATCATGTCGAACATGGCCATGCCGCCGGCCAGGGGCGGGAGCGAGTCATGCGCGGCGTCGACCGCGCCGGTCGAGGTGAGCGTCGTCGCCGTCGCGAAGATCCCGCTCGCGGCCGGTCCGAAGCGCTGCTCGAGGCCCTCGCCGAGGGTGGGCCAGGCGGCGACGGCCCAGGCCATGAGCCCTGTCGCCAGGAGCCACAGCGAGCCCATCACCGTCAGGATCGTGTAGCCCTGCCGCCGGCTCCCGACGAGGCGGCCGAACGTGTACGGGAGCGAGAACGGGATGGCGAGGAGCAGGAAGACCTCGAAGACGTTCGAGAATGCGTTGGGATTCTCGAACGGGTGGGCGGAGTTGGCGTTGAAGTACCCGCCCCCGTTGGTGCCGAGCTCCTTGATGGCCTCCTGGCTCGCCACGGGGCCGCCCGGGATGGTCTGCGCCGCCCCGGTGAGCGTGTTGTGGACCTGGGTGGGCGAGAAGTCCTGCACCACTCCGGCGACCACGAGCACCACCGCGGCGACGGCCGCCAGCGGGAGCAGGACACGGAACGTGATCCGCGTCAGGTCCACCCAGAAGTTCCCCAGCGAGTCGGTGCCCCTGCGGACGAAGCCCCGGATGAGGGCGAAGGCGACCGCGATCCCGACCGCGGCCGAGACGAAGTTCTGCACGGCGAGGAAGGCCATCTGCACCACGAACCCGAGCGTGGACTCGGGCACGTAGGCCTGCCAGTTCGTGTTGGTGATGAAGGAGACCGCGGCGTTCATGGCGACCCATGGGTCCACCCCGGGCAGCTGGCCGCCCGAGAGCAGCGGCTGGAGGCGCTGGGCGGCGTAGAGCAGGACCACGCCCGCCACGGAGAAGGCGACGACGCTGCGCGCGTAGGCCCTCCAGGTCTGCTCGCTCTCCGGGGCCACGCCGGCTGCCCGGTAGATCCACCGCTCGAAGCGGAGGTGCCGCGGGCTGTCCGCGACCGCGGCGAGGTAGGCGCCCAGGGGCCGGTGCACCGCAGCGAGCGCTACGGCGAGGACCGCCACGAGCGTGAGGAAGGTCAGGATGCTGAACTGCACGGCCTACCTCCCGCCGGGCCGGAACAGCTGGTCCACGAGGTAGACGCACAGGCCCAGGGCCAGCAGGCCGAGCAGCGTCCAGGAGACGAGGTCGCCGCTCATGCCCTGTCCACCAGCTTCGCCAGGGCGGACACGGACCACACCATGAGGCCCGCGAGTACCAGAAAGATCGCCACGACGGCCAGATCGGCCATGACCATGCCCTTCCGCGGGCCGCACCGTGCGGCCCTGCGGCACCAGTGAAACCCGGCGGCCGGGCCCGGGAAGGGGATCTTGACCCTTTCCTGACGGCGTGCGCCGGCTTCTTTGCGGGGCCCTTACGGGCGGTGCTACGGCCGGTGCGGCGCCCGGTCAGGAGGCTAGTCGGGCATGGTGCTCCAGATGACCCTCGTTCCGTGGCCCGGGCTGCTCTCGATGCTGCTGGTGCCGCCCAGGGACGCTGCCCTGCGGCGGATGTTGGCGAGTCCGCTGGTCCGCTCCGGGCTGTCGAAGCCCTGCCCGTCGTCCTCGATCACGACCCTCACCCCGGTCTCGGCCACGGCGATGGCCACGGTGACGTGCTCGCCGCCGGAGTGCTTCGCGGCGTTGCTCACCGCTTCGGTCACCACGGCCAGGACCTGCCGCGCGATGGGGGAGGGGAGAGTGCTCAGGCGGCCCTCGACGTTGACGGTCGGGGTCATGGAGCTGTCCCGGAGGGGCTCGTGGACCGCCTTGAACAGCGCCTGGCCGAGGTCCTCCCGGCCGGTGTGCTGCGCCTGGAGCGAGTAGATCGTGGAGCGGAGCTCGCGGATGCTGTCGTCCAGCTCCTCGGTCAGCCGGTCGATGCGGGCCTCGGCCGCGGGGCCCGTGGTGAAGTGGCGCAGGCTCTGCACGCTCAGGCCGGCCGCGAACAGGCGCTGGATGACCAGGTCGTGAAGGTCCTGCGCGATCCGGTCCCGGTCGACCGAGAGCAGCGCCTCCTCGCGCTGGCGGTGGGCGACGTTCAGCTCCAGGGCCAGCCCCACGTGGGAGCCGAAGGCGGCCCCGTAGTGGTGGTCCGCCTGCGAGAAGGACCTCCCGCCTGCCTGGTGCGCGAGCAGGAGCAGCATGTTCTCCTCGGCCGAGCGGTGGCCCAGCGGGATGGCCAAGACCTGTCCGAGCTTCTCCGCGGCGCCGGGGCCGAAGACCTCCTCCGGCTCGCGCAGCACCGCGGGGCGGCCCTCCTCGACCGCCGCGCGGAGGCTCCCGGAGAGGCGCAGGCCCTCGCCGGCGGCCAGGGCCGCGGCTCCGACAGCGGCCCGGACCTTGAGGGCGCCGTCCTCGGAGTGGGCGACGACGGCGAGGAGGCAGTCGGAGGCCTCGAGGGCGTGCTCCGCGACCAGGGCGAGGTCGTCCGTGGAGCTGGGGGAGTTCTCCATCATGAGGGACTCCGAGATCTCGATGCCCGCCTCGAGCCAGCGCTGGCTCCGGCGGCTCTCCTCGTACAGGCGCGCGTTCTGGATCGCGACGCCGGCCGCGGCAGCGAGGGTGGACGCCAGCTCCTCGTCCTCGGCAGTGAACTCCTCCCCGTCCTCCTTCTCGATGAGGTACAGGTTCCCGAGCGCCGTGTCCCGCATCCGGATCGGGACGCCGAGGAAGCGCAGCGGCGGCCCGTCCTCGGACATGCCGTCCGCGAGCGGGTGCCGCCCCAGGTCGCGCAGCCGCGGCAGCTCGGCGTCTGCGACCGGCTCGCCCAGTGCGCCGTGACCGATCAGGCGGGCGGCGTCCTCGTCGGGGCCCACCGTGATGAAGTCGCTGAGCATGCCCTTGTCATCGATCACGCCGATCGCCGCCGAGCGCGCCCCCACGATGTCCGCCGCGGACTGCGCCACGCTCTCGAGTACGTACGGCAGGCTCAGGTCCTCCGTCATCGAGACGATCGCGCCCATGAGGTTGTTCATGTGGCCCTGGACCCGCAGCAGCTCCTGGGCGCGCTCGATGAAGTCGCTCAGCAGCTCTTGGGCCTTCCGCGGCCATCGATGGGGCATGGACGCATCCTCCTCGACACGTCGGAAAACTCAGACAGGGCGCGCTGCTTGACCCGGACGGCCCCGGACTGTCGGATCCGGGCCGCACTCTTGAGTCTGGTCGACTCCCTGCCGATGCGCCAGCCGTCCGTCACAATGCGTTCCGGCCGGGGCCCCGGCCACCATGGGCGGCGAGGGGGGGCGGGAGGCGACGGGGCCGGCGTCGTGCGCCGAGGGCGCCCGGCGTCAGGCGTGCTTGGCGGGCTCGATCTGGTCCACGGCGGCCCGGATGCCCTCCAGGAAGCCGATCACCGTCTCCGCCTCGTCCTCGCTGAGGGCACCGGCGGCGGCGATCATCCGCTCGTGCATCGCGCCGAGGGTCTTGCGGACCTCCTCGTCCGAGCCCGGGGTGGGCCGGAGCACGAGGGCGCGGCGGTCCGTGGGGTGGGGCTCGCGGCGCACGTGGCCGCTGCGGACCAGCCGGTCGATGAGGCTCGTCATCGAAGCGGAGGTGATGCCCAGGCGCACCGCGAGGTCCTTGGGGCTGAGCTGCTGCCCGCGGGAGTCCGCCTCGAGGAGGTAGCGGAGGGCGAGGAGGTCCGTCTCGCCCATGGACATCGAGTCCCGGGTGCGCCGGCGCATCGCCGACTCCGCGGCCTTGTAGTCGCGCAGCGCGTTGAGCACGCGGACGGCGCGGGTCTTCTGCGCAGTGTCCTGCTCGTACCAATAGCCCGTGGCGTGGCGCGTCTGCATCCGAGTCCTCCGGAGATACCTAGTTCATCTAGCAATCATCATAGCGTCACTATCCCTTCCCCCTCCGCCTCGACGCGAAGCATGTCTTGGGATATAACTAGCTAGGCTAGCTACTAATCAATGAGCCTAGCTTCAAAGGAGACCGGCATGCTGCTCGATCCGATTGCCCCCGCTGAGACGGCCAACCCGTCCGGCGCCCCCGTCCACTGCCAGGAGCCCATGCGGCTCGCCCCCTCCGCCGGCGCCTCCGCGATGCAGGGGGAGGGGACCCCGCTCGAGTGGGGCTGCCGCTGCGGCTTCCGCCTCGACGCCGGCCTCGTGCCGCTCCCGTTCTCCGGATCGCACGACGCCGGCGCGGTGGCCCCGTGATCCCGGCCCGCCTCGTGCTCGAGCACCTCTCCGTGGCCGACGCCGTCGCGGCCCGCCACCGCTACCCGGGCCACGACCCGGAGGACATCCGGCAGGTGGCCCGGATGGGGCTCGTCATGGCCGCCAACCGGTACGAGGAGAGCCACGGCAATGGGTTCGCCGCCTTCGCGGTGCCCACCATCACCGGCGTGATCAAGCACCACGTCCGGGACACCTCCTGGGCCGTGCGCCCGCCGCGTCAGGTGCAGGAGCTGCGCCTGGAGGTCAACGCCGCCCGCCGCCGGCTCTCGCAGGAGCTCGGCCACGAGCCCACCGCGGAGGAGCTGGCCCGCGAGACCGGGGCCAGCGCCGAGCGGGTCGCCGAGGCCCAGACCGCCAACGCCGCGCTCGCCGCCGTGCCGATCCAGCCCACGGACCCGGACGACGGCCAGCCGGTCCACGCCTGGTCGGTGCTCTCCGTGGTCGAGGAGGGCTACGAGCAGGTCGAGACGCGCGAGGAGCTGCGCGGCCTGCTCGCCGTCCTCAGCGACGAGGAGCGGCGTCTCCTCGCGCTGCGCTTCGTGGACGAGATGAGCCAGAGCGAGATCGCCAAGGTGATCGGGGTCAGCCAGATGCAGGTCTCCCGGCTCCTGCGCCGGATCCTCGACCGGGTGCGGCGCCGTGCCGCCGAGGAGGCCCTCAGCGGGGCCATCGCCTGAAGATGTGTCACAGGCACCCCGCTTGGATAAAGGTCACCTAGACTTCGCGGGGGATGCCCCCACCCGGCCCGTACGGGCCGCACAGCAAGGAGCTTGCACCATGGAGAAGGACATCTGGCCGGGTACGGCCTACCCGCTCGGCGCCACGTTCGACGGCACCGGCACCAACTTCGCGATCTTCAGCGAAGCCGCCGACAAGGTCGAGCTGTGCCTCTTCGACGAGGAGCGCAACGAGCAGCGCTTCGAGCTGACCGAGGTGGACGGGTTCGTGTGGCACTGCTACCTGCCGCACGTCCAGCCCGGCCAGCTGTACGGCTACCGCGTCCACGGCGGCTACGATCCCGGCACGGGCCAGCGCTGCAACCCCAACAAGCTGCTCCTGGACCCCTACGCCAAGGCCGTCATGGGCCAGCCCGACTGGGCCCAGCCGCTCTTCTCCTACAACTTCGGCGACCCGAACAGCCGCAATGACGAGGACTCCGCGCCGCACATGATGCTCGGCGTGGTCACGAGCCCCTTCTTCGACTGGCAGGGCGACTCCCAGCTGCGGGTGCCCTACCACCGCACCGTGGTCTACGAGGCGCACGTCAAGGGGCTCACCGAGCAGCATCCCGAGGTTCCCGAGGAGCTGCGGGGAACCTACGCAGGCGTGGCGCATCCCGCCGTCGTCAATCACCTCACGAAGCTCGGAGTGACCGCCCTCGAGCTCATGCCCGTGCACCAGTTCGTGGACGACTCCACGCTCCAGGACAAGGGCCTGCACAACTACTGGGGCTACAACACGATCGGCTTCTTCGCCCCGCACGCCGGGTACGCCTCGAGCGGCGACACCGGCCAGCAGGTGCAGGAGTTCAAGGCCATGGTGCGCACCCTGCACCGCGCGGGCATCGAGGTGATCCTCGACGTGGTCTACAACCACACCGCCGAGGGCAACCACCTGGGCCCCACCCTCTCGTTCCGCGGCATCGACAACGGCGCCTACTACCGCCTCGTCGAGGACGACCTGCAGTACTACATGGACTACACCGGCACCGGCAACTCCCTCAACGTCCGCCACCCCCACTCGCTGCAGCTCATCATGGACTCGCTGCGCTACTGGGTCACCGAGATGCACGTGGACGGGTTCCGGTTCGACCTCGCCGCGACCCTGGCCCGCGAGTTCTACGACGTGGACAAGCTCTCGACCTTCTTCGAACTCATCCAGCAGGACCCGGTCGTCTCCCAGGTCAAGCTGATCGCCGAGCCGTGGGACGTGGGCCCGGGCGGCTACCAGGTGGGCAACTTCCCGCCGCAGTGGACGGAGTGGAACGGCAAGTACCGCGACACGGTCCGCGACTTCTGGCGCGGCGAGCCCTCCACCCTGGGCGAGTTCGCCTCCCGGCTCACCGGCTCCGCGGACCTGTACGAGAACAGCGGCCGGCGCCCCGTGGCCTCGGTCAACTTCGTCACGGCGCACGACGGCTTCACCCTGCGCGACCTCGTCTCCTACAACGAGAAGCACAACGACGCCAACGGCGAGGACAACAACGACGGCGAGAGCCACAACCGCTCGTGGAACTGCGGCGCCGAGGGCCCCACGGACGATCCGGCGGTGCTCGAGATGCGCGCCCGCCAGCAGCGCAACTTCATCGCCACCCTCCTGCTCTCCCAGGGCGTGCCCATGATCGCCCACGGCGACGAGCTGGGCCGCACCCAGCAGGGCAACAACAATGTCTACTGCCAGGACAACGAGCTCTCCTGGATCGACTGGGCCAGCGCGGACAATCCCCTCGTGGAGTTCACCGCCGCCGTCACCCGCCTGCGCGCCGAGCACCCCACGTTCCGCCGCAGCCGCTTCTTCGACGGCCGGCCGGTGCGCCGCGGCGAGGGCCAGCCCCTGCCGGACATCGAGTGGCTCGGGACCGAGGGCGCGCCCATGGTCCCCGAGGACTGGGACGAGGCCCTGGGCCGCAGCGTGGGCGTGTTCCTCAACGGGCACGGCATCCACGGCCAGGACTACTACGGGCGCGCCATCACCGACTCGCACTTCCTCCTGTACTTCAACGCGGACGACTCCGACGTGGACTTCTGCCTCCCCGGGCAGGAGTACGCGCCCGGCTGGGACGTGCTGCTGGACACCTCGGGCCAGTCCGCGGGGGAGAAGGAGATCAAGGCCGAGGACATCCTCACGGTGCCCGCCAAGAGCCTCGCCGTGCTCCGGGCCCATGAGAACCACGAGGAGGAAGTGGACCACTCGGTGGCCGCGTCCCTGGCCGCCCAGGCCGGATCCGCGACCACGAACCAGCCGTCCATCAGCACCGCCGGCTGAGCAGCCCGGCCAGCGAAGGAGCCCTGTGAAGACCCCCGCCTCGACCTACCGCCTCCAGATCCGCCCCGAGTTCACGCTGGACGACGCCGCGCGGCTCGTGCCGTACCTGTCCTCCCTCGGCGTGGACTGGCTCTACCTCTCCCCGCTGCTGGAGTCGGTGGGCGCCTCCGAGCACGGCTACGACGTCTCGGACCCCTCCCGGGTGGACCGGGAGCGGGGCGGGCGCGAGGCCCTCGAGCGGGTCGCGGCCGCCGCCCACGGGGCGGGGATGGGGATCCTCGTGGACATCGTGCCGAACCACCTCGGCGTGGAGGTCCCCGAGGAGACCCCCTGGTGGTGGGACCTCCTGCGGGAGGGCCGCGGCTCCCGCTACGCCGAGGCGTTCGACGTCGACTGGGACGCCGGGGACGGGAAGGTCCTCCTGCCCGTCCTCGGCTCGGCCGAGGACCTCGGGATGCTCAAGGTCGAGGGCGAGCGGCTCTGGTACTACGAGCACTCCTACCCCCTCGCGCCCGGAACCTACGCCGACGGCGACTCGGCGGAGGCCGTGCACGAGCGCCAGCACTACTGGCTCGTCCCCTGGCGCGAGGCCGACGACCGCCTGAACTACCGCCGCTTCTTCGCCGTCAACACCCTCGCGGGCGTGCGGGTCGAGGTGCCGTGGGTGTTCGAGGAGAGCCACGCCGAGGTGCGCCGCTGGGTGGAGGCCGGGCTCGTGGACGGGCTCCGGATCGACCACCCGGACGGGCTCCGCGACCCGGCCGAGTACCTCGAGCGGCTCCGGGAGCTCTCGCGCGGGGCCTACACGCTCGTGGAGAAGATCCTCGAGCCCGGCGAGGCGCTCCCCGCGGACTTCCCATGCGAGGGCACCACCGGCTACGACGCCCTCGGGCTCGTGGACCGCGTCCTCGTCGACCCCGCGGGGGAGGAGCCCCTCACGGCCCTGGACACCCGGCTGCGGGGCGAGGAGGCCGACTACGCGGAGATGATCCACGGGACCAAGCGCTGGATGGCGGACGGCCTGCTGCACGCCGAGATCCTCCGCCTGGCCCGCCTCGCTGCGGCCCCGGTGGTTGAGCGCAGCGAAGCGGAGTCGAAGCCCCTCGACGTCCTCGCCGACGCCCTCGCCGAGATCGCCGCGCACTTCCCGGTCTACCGCACCTACTTCAGGGACATGACCCCTCAACGCGGGGACATGACCCCTCAACATGGGGACATGACCCCTCAGCAGGGAGGCGGGGAGCACGACTCCGCCGTCCTCGCCGAGGCGTGCCGGGCCGCTGCCGCCCAGCGACCCGACCTGGCCGCGGCCATCGGGGGCCTCGAACCCCGGCTCGCGGACCCGGCCGAGGAGCTGTGCCGCCGCTTCCAGCAGACCACCGGCATGATCATGGCCAAGGCGGTCGAGGACACGGCCTTCTACCGCTACACCCGCCTCGGCACCCTCACCGAGGTCGGCGGCGACCCCACGGCCTTCGCCCTGGCCCCCGCCGAGTTCCATGCCGAGCTCGCCGAGCGGGAGCGCCACCTCGCGCGCTCCATGACCACGCTCACCACGCACGACACCAAGCGCAGCGAGGACACCCGCGCCCGCATCACGGTGCTCTCCGAGCTCGCCGACGAGTGGGCCGAGACGCTCCCGCGCCTGCTCGAGGCCGCCCCGCTCGAGGACGGGCCCCTCGCGAACCTGCTCTGGCAGGCCATCCTGGGCGCCTGGCCGGCGGAGGAGGACCGCCTCGTCCAGTACGCGGAGAAGGCCGCCCGCGAGGCCGGCGTCCACACGCTCTGGACGGACCAGGACGAGGCCTTCGAGGACGCCGTCCGCCGGCTCGTGCACGCCGCCGTGGACCCGGCCAGCCCGGCCCACGGCGTCATCGACGCCTTCGCCACCAAGGTTGCGCCGTTCGGCACCTCCAACGCCCTGGCCGCGAAGCTGCTCCAGCTGGCCATGCCCGGCGTCCCGGACGTGTACCAGGGCACCGAGTTCTGGGACCGCTCCCTCTGCGACCCGGACAACCGCCGCGCGGTGGACTTCGCCGCCCGGGCCGAGGCCCTCGCGGCACTCGACTCCGGCATGCCCGTCCTCGGACCGCTCGCCGAGGAGGCCAAGCTCCTCGTGGTCTCCCGCACCCTGCGGCTGCGCCGCGACCGGCCCGAGCTCTTCGCCGGCTACGCCCCGATCGAGGCGGACGGGCCCGCGGCCGCCCACCTCGTGGGCTTCCGGCGCGGGGAGCGCGGCGCCGCCGTCCTCGCCACCCGGCTCCCCGCCGGGCTCGAGCGCGCCGGCGGCTGGGGCACCACGACGGTCCGGCTCGCCCGGGCCGCCCGCGACGCCTTCACCGGCCGGTCCTTCGAGGCCGGCGACGTACTGGTGGGCGAGGTCCTCGGCACCCTGCCGGTGGCGCTCCTCGTCCCTGAGGAGGAGGCAGCATGACCGCCCGCGACGCAGCAGCGCAGTCCCCGGTGGTCGAGCGGAGCGCAGCGCAGTCGAAGCCCGCCTCCGTCTGGGCCCCCATCCCGTCCCGGGTCGAGCTGGTCCTGGGCGGGGAGCGGCTGCCCCTGGAGGCCGCGGGCGGCGGGTGGTGGGCGCCGTCGTCCGCCGACGCCGGGAGGGTCGCCTCCGCGCTCGCCGCGGGGGAGCGCTACGGCTACGTCCTGGACGGCGACGGCCCGTTCCCGGACCCGCGCTCGCGCCGCCAGCCCGACGGCGTCCACGAGCTCTCCGCCGGCTTCGACCCGTCCCGCCACGCGTGGAGCGATGACGGCTGGGCCGGGCGCGAGCTCGCCGGCTCCGTGGTGTACGAGCTGCACCTCGGCACGTTCACCCCCGAGGGGACGCTGGACGCCGCCGCGGCCCGCCTGCCCTACCTCGCCGAGCTCGGCGTCGCGTTCGTGGAGCCCCTGCCCGTCAACGCGTTCAACGGCCCCTACAACTGGGGCTACGACGGCGTGCTCTGGTACGCCGTCCAGGAGCAGTACGGCGGCCCCGAGGCCTACCAGCGCTTCGTCGACGCCGCGCACGCGGCCGGGATCGGCGTGATCCAGGACGTGGTCTACAACCACCTCGGCCCCAGCGGCAACTACCTGCCCCAGTTCGGCCCGTACATGCTCTCCGGGGCGACGACCGGGTGGGGCGACGCGGTCAACCTCGACGGCCCCGGCTCGGACGAGGTCCGCGCGTTCATCCTCGGCAACGCCCGCATGTGGCTCGAGGACTACCGCGTGGATGGGCTCCGGCTCGACGCCGTGCACGCCTTCCAGGACCACCGCGCCCTGACCCTGCTCGAGGAGCTCGAGGACCTGGCCGAGGAGGTGCGCTGCGAGACGGGGCGCCGGAAGGTGCTGGTGGCCGAGTCGGACCTCAACGACCCGCGCCTGGTCAGCCCGCGCCGTGCAGGCGGCTACGGGCTCGGCGGCCAGTGGGACGACGACGTGCACCACGCCCTCCACGTGGCCCTCACCGGCGAGGCGGACGGCTACTACGAGGACTTCGCCGACCCGAACGCCCTTGCGAAGGTGATCCTGGGCGGCTTCTACCACGACGGCAGCTACTCGAGCTTCCGCCGCCGGCACCACGGCAGGCCTCTCGACCCCGACCTCGTGCACCCCTCCCAGCTCGTGGTCTGCACCCAGAACCACGACCAGGTGGGCAACCGCGCCGTGGGCGACCGACCCACCGCGGCCCTCGGCTGGGACGCGAAGGCAGTCGAGGCCGTGCTCGCCCTCGCCACCCCCTTTACCCCCATGCTCTTCATGGGCCAGGAGTACGGCGCCACCACGCCGTGGCAGTTCTTCACCTCCCACCCCGAGCCGGAGCTCGCCGAGGCCACCGCGAAGGGCCGGCTCTCCGAGTTCGAGCGCATGGGCTGGGACCCCGACCAGGTCCCCGACCCGCAGGACCCCGCGACCCGGGAGCGGTCCATGCTGGACTGGTCCGAGGCGGAGACGCACGACGGCGCCCGCCTCCTCGCGCTCTACCGGCGCCTCATCGAGGTCCGCGCCGAGCTGCCCGGGCTGTGGTCCGGCCGGCTCGACGAGACCGAGGTGCTCGCCGGCGGGGGGAACGGCTCCGGCGAGGAGGGCTCCGGCGACGGCGGCCCGCGCTGGATCACCTGGCGCCGGCCCGGGGCCATCGTGTGCGTCGGCTTCGGCCCGGGACCGGTCGACGTGCCGCTGCCCGAGGGCTTCGCCGGCGCCGCGGCCGTGGCCACCGACCCGGCCTGCGCCGTGGTGAGCACCGGCTCCGGCGACGCGGTGCGCCTGCCGGGCCTCGCCGCCGTCGTCCTCTCCGTCTGAACCCGTTCCCCCGCGGCGCCAGTGGGTAAGGACCGTGCACACAGTCCACTGACCTTTCAGGAGGAACGGCCATGATCACACGCGACGAGCTCGAGAGGCTCCAGCGCGGCAGCGGGGACGTGCTCGGGCAGGACGGGGAGAAGATCGGGCGGATCGGCGAGCTGTACGTCGACGACGACACGGACAGCCCCACATGGGTCACGGTCAAGACCGGCCTGTTCGGCCTGAAGGAGTCCCTCGTCCCCCTGCAGGAGGCGAGCGTGCGCGGCGACGACCTCGTGGTGGCCTGCACGAAGGACCAGGTCAAGGACGCGCCGCGCATCGACCCGCACGGCCACCTCGAGCCCGGCGAGGAGGACCGCCTCTACCGGCACTACGGCGTCGCGGGCTCCCAGCCCCCGGCCGCGGGCTCCGGGGGCCGGCGGCTCATGACCGCGGACGAGAACCTCGACCCCGTCAAGGGGGATACCGGCTCGGTCTTCGACGAGGGCGGCTCGGCCTACGGCGCGGGCGGCGGATCCGCCGGCCTCGCGGGCGTCGACGACGAGCCGAGCGAGGGCGCCAGCGAGGTCTCCGCGGGCCGGGGCGCCCCCGGCGCCGAGCGCCAGGGCAACGAGGGGCCCAAGGAGACCGGCGACATCCCCGGCGTCCACGACAAGCGCCGGGCCTGAGCCGGCCCGGGCGGCGCCGATCAGGTGTCGAAGATGAAGGACTCGGCGTGCGCGACCGCCTTGTGGAACGAGTCGTTCCGCAGGGCGGCGGCGTCCCGGCTCGTGGCGGTGCCGTTGCCCACGGCCTCGATGTAGCTCGACAGGCCCGGCGGCCGCAGGACCCAGATCCCCCCGGCCGGCGGGAGGTAGAACACGGCGAACGAGCGCGCCGTCGGATCGTCCTCCCACACCGGCACGACGGCGACCGCCGCGCCCGTGTCCACGTTGATCCACTGGGCGCGGGGCCGCGGCTGGTCGTTCTCGAACACGCTGGGGTCCAGGAACGGGGCCGTCCCCTCGCCCCACTTCTCCTCGAACCTCTCGTGGAACACGGGGAACAGCGTGGTGTCGTAGCGGCGCCAGCCGCTGTGCTCTGGGCTCACGGCCCCTCCTTCACGGGCAACGAATCAATGGGCTCCGCTTCGGCAGGTCAGCGGAACCAACGGAAGAGGAACCACAGCAGGTCCTCCTCCCTCAGCGGCTCGTCCATCGGCGTCCGCGGCGCGAGCCACACGGGGCGGCGCGGCGGCGGCTGCGCCCACAGGACGGTCTCGGCACGGGCCAGCGCGGCATCGTAGGCGGCGCGGCGGTCGTCGCGGCCGAGCACGGCGTACGCGTCCATCACCTCCTTGAGCCGTTCGCGGTCGGGATCGGAGAGGGTACTCCGCGCGTCCGGGCCGGTTCCGGGGCCGGTGCGGCCCTGGCCGGTTCCGTCCTGGCCGCCGCCGTCCGGGTGCAGCACGCGGACGAGCCGCCGGTACGCCGCGCGGATCTCCTGCCGGCTCGCCGTCCGGTCCACTCCGAGCACCTCGTAGAAGTCCCTTGCGCGCATGGCAGCCTCCGCACGGTGGAGGCCGGGGCCCCGGCCGGGCTGCGGTCCGGCCGGGGCCGGCGGTCCCTCAGGCCGCGATCTCCCTCTTCGACGACGTCGTGGAGACCTCGATCTTGCGCGGCTTCGCCTCCTCGGCCACGGGGATGCGCAGCGTGAGGACGCCGTCGGCGTAGCTCGCGGTCACCTTCCCGGTGTCGAGGGCATCGCCCAGGATCAGCTCGCGGCCGAACAGGCCCGTGGGGCGCTCCGCCGCGACGGCCTCGGCGCCCTCCGGCCGGTGCGACTTCCGCTCCGCCCGCACGGCGAGGACGTTGCGCTCGACGTCCACGTCGATCGTCTCCGGGTCCACCCCCGGCAGGTCGAACTCGACCACGAATTCGCCGTCCTCGCGCCAGGCCTCCATGGGCATGGTCGTGGGCCTGGATGCGGTACCGAAGACCTGCTCCGTCAGGCGGTCGAGCTCACGGAAGGGGTCGGTTCGCATCAGCATCTCTGCCACCTCCAGATGTTCGATATCGGATTGCCAAAGAATTCCTCGGTAGGACGATCCACCTCGATCTGTCTCTACAGACACAGATATAATATTTGGCAAGGAAGAGATCAAGACCTTGGCGGAAGGAAATCGGATGGCCCGCGAACGGCATCCCTCGGAGGGGGTCTACGCGATCTCAGTGGCCGCCGAGCTCTCCGGCATGGCCCTCTCGAGCCTGCGCCTGTACGAGCGCAAAGGCCTCCTGATGCCCTCCCGCACCGACGGCGGCACGCGCCGGTACAGCGAGGACGACGTCGAGCGGCTGGGCCGCATCGCCGGCCTCGTCGAGGCGGGGCTCACCATCGAGGGCATCCGGCTCGTGCTCGAGCTCGAGGACGAGAACGCGCGGCTGCGGCGCGAGCTGGACAGCCTCAAATCCGCCGGGCGCCCCGGGAAGGCGGCGCGGGGCTGAGGAGCGCCGCGGGATGCTGGGCGGGTTGCACCGGCGGGCGGCGTCGGGCGGCCGCGGTTGTGCGGCCGGCCGGGCCTAGGGGGACGAGGGGCTGACGGCCGGCTGGGTGATGTCCAGGGACGGCGAGGGTCTGCCGGTATCGGACGCCGTCGCGGTCGAGGTGGGCGTTGCCGAGCCGGAGGGCTGAGAGGCGGGGCCCGTGGGGCGGCCGGAGGTCGGGCCGGGGGTGGCGCTGCCCGTGGCCGACGGCGAGGGCAGGAGCGGGCGGTACTGGGCGAGGGTGCCGTCCACCACCGGGACCTTGAGCTGCAGGGCCGAACCTCCGGCGCTGATCGTCACCGTGGTCATCCCGCCCGGGATCCCGCCGGTGTGCTCGATCGGGGGCAGTGCCTGGTCGGCACCGAGCATCACCTCCCCGTTGCGGGGGACCGTGACCCGGACCGTGCTGGACGCGGAGGTGGAGAACTCGGCGGACACCGGGGAGGTGGAGCCGTTGAAGATGGTGCCCGCCAGACGGCCGGGGGCGTTGGGGCTCAGGGTGCCCGATCCACTGCCGCCTCCCGAGACGATGACCAGGTCCTCGACCCGGAGCGGGCCGATCTCTCCCCGGACGCCGGGGACCGCCGCCACGATGGACTTGGTCTCCTGCGGATTGATGGCGCTGCATCCGGTCAGTGCCAGCGTCCCGGCGGCGGCCGCGGCGAGGGCAAGGCGGGCGGGCTTGGCGGGCCAGTGGTGCATGGTTCCTCTTCTCGGCCTGGGGGAGGGCTGCTCCCGGGAGGTCACTGCTGCTGGGCCAGGTCGCCGAGGCTGACCTGGAGCTTCTGGTCGGTGCTGCCGCGCCGGACGGTCACCTCGACCGTCTTGCCGGGCTCCTGCTGGCGCAGGGCCGCGAGCAGGTCGGTGACGCTGCTGACCTTGGTGCCGGCGAGCCCGGTGATGATGTCTCCCGGCTTCATGCCGCCCCGGTCGGCCGGGCCCTGGGGGGTCACGTCGACCACGAGGGCCCCCTCCGAGGAGCTGAGGCCGAAGCGCTGGGCGATCTGTGCGGTGATGTCCTCGGGGACGACGCCCAGCGCCGCGTGCTTGACGGTGCCATTCGCCAGCAGCTGGTCGGCGACGGAGGTCACTGTCGAGGCCGGAGTGACGAAGCCGATGGCCACGGCCCCGGAGCTCGGCGGCAGGTACGCCTCCGAGAGCCCGATCACCTGGCCGCTGGCGTCTGCCACCGCGCCCCCGGAGTTCCCCGGGGAGATCGGAGCGTCCGTCTGGAGCAGGTCGATCGCGCCGTGCGGTGACTCCTTGCTGGGGGGCATGTTGCGGTGGAGGCCGGAGACGATGCCGGCCGTGACGGTCTCGTCGAGTCCGAGGGGACTGCCGATCACCACGGTCAGGGACCCGATCTCGGGCGGGGAACCGGCGTACTTGGGCGCGGGAAGCCCGGTGCGGCCGGCCTTGAGCACGGCGACGTCGGTGACGTCGTCCACCCCGACCACGTTCGCCTGGTCCTGGGAGCCGTCTGCGAACTGGACCTGCACGGTCTTGTAGGGGTGCTTCTGCTGGTCCTCGACCACGTGCGCATCCGTGACGAGCGTCCCGTCGCCGTGGTACACGACCCCGCTCCCGAGCCCTATGGGGGTGCGGACGGTGACGACCGAGGGCTCGAGCTCCTTCACGACGTTGGGCACGGCGGCCAGCCCGGCGCCCGAGGGCGCCGTGGCGCTGACGGCGCCGGGCGAGGTCGAGGGGGGAGCGGACGCGGAGCCGGTGCCCGAGGGCGTGGCGCCCGGGCCGGTGCAGCCGGCCAGGGCGGCGGCCGCTGCGGCAAGGACGAGACCTCGGGCGATCCTCATGCTGGCTCCTCCTCGGGACTGGGACTCCTCCACACCAATAGCCAGCGTAGGGCGACTATTGCGCTAGCGCAACGAATTCGGCTCCGCCTGGGCCGGGCACCGTCGCAGAGGGGATGGCCCAGGACCCGGCCGGGAACGCGAGAGGAGCGGGACCGGACTGGTCCGGCCCCGCCCCCGCTGCGGCCTCCTGCCGGCCGCGGGGCTCACGCGCGGCGCTTGGCGAGCGCCCCCCAGATGAGCAGGACGATGAGCGATCCGACGATCGCGGTCACCCACGTGCGGATCTCGAAGAAGCTGCCGAGCGTGTTGCTGCCGAAGATCAGCCCGCCGATCCATCCGCCGAGGATGGCGCCCACGACGCCGAGGACGAGTGTGACGAGCCACCCGCCGCCCTGCTTGCCCGGAAGGATGGCCTTGGCGATGGCCCCAGCGATGAGTCCGAGGATGAGGAACCCGAAAAATCCCATGTCAACTCCTTGTGTGGTGCGACCATGTTCGATTTCTTCGCTTGCGGTGGAAGCCAAGCTGCCTCTGTAGTAGCACGCCCGCCGCGCGGGGTCACGGCGCGCGGGCATGCCGTTGCCGCATCTTTACCGGGGAACGGTTCGGTAACGTTGGCCCTCAGGCAACGCAGAGGATGAGGGGGCCCCGTGGAGGCGCTGATCGTGAATCCCGTCAAGCAGGGCGCGGAGGCGGTCGTGGAATCCTTCCGTGCCCGCTGCGCCGGGCGGGGGGCGGAACCGCTCGTGCTCGAGACCACCGTGGAGGACCCGGGCGCCGGCATGGCGCGCGAGGCCCTCGAGAAGGGCGCCCAGCTCGTGGTGGTGGCCGGCGGGGACGGCACCGTGCGTGCCGCCGCCGGGGCGCTCGCCGGCACGGGCACCCCGCTCGGGGTGGTGCCGCTGGGCACCGGCAACCTTCTGGCCCGCAACCTCGGGCTGCCCATCGACGACCCCGAGGCGGCACTGGACACCGCCATGGGCGGGGCGGAGCGGCGCATCGACGTGGCCTGGGCCCGGATGGACGACGGCGACGAGCTCGCCTTCGTGGTCATGGCCGGCCTGGGGCTCGATGCCACCGTCATGGCCAACACCGACGACGACCTCAAGGCCAAGGCCGGCTGGTTCGCCTACGTGGTCTCCGCCGCGCAGAACATCGTGGGGGAGTCCCACCGCATCCGGGTCGACGTGGATGGCCGCCTCGCCATGGAGCGGCGCCAGCGGGGAGTCATGATCGGCAATTGCGGCCGGATCCAGGGCAACGTCGAGGTCTTCCCCGGAGCCAAGGTGGACGACGGCATCCTGAACGTCCTCGCGGTGGCGCCCAGCGGCTTCCGCGGCTGGTTCAGGGTGGTGGGCGCGCTGCTGAGCCGGTTCCGCCGCCACTCGCCGCCGGACCTCGGGCACTTCGAGGGCAAGCGCGTCCGGCTCACCAGCGCCCACGCGCATGACATCCAGCTCGACGGCGACCACCTCGGCCAAGGCACGGTCTTCACCGTCCGCGTCGACCAGGGCGCGCTCACCGTGCGGGCGCCGCAGGGGGCCTGACCGGCCTAGGCGCAACGGGCCGGCGCGCCGTATCCTCTGGGGCAGGAATCTTGTTCCCGGAAGTGATTGCGGAAATGAACCAGGACATCCCTCGCCCGCGCCGGGCCGCTCGCTGGCCGTTGGGACACTTCCTCTGGGCCTACGCCGGCCGCCCCGAATTCGAGGGGCGCGCGGCGTCCTTCCTCGCCGAGGGCCAGGCCCGCGGGGAGCGTCAGGTCGTCATCACCGACGACCCGCGCCGGTCGCTGTGGCCGCAGGACCTCCTGCGCAGCGGCGACCTCGTGGTACTGGGCACCGACGAGGCCTACGGCCCCACGCGGATCGTGGACCCGGTCTCCTTGGGCGCCACCTTGGAGGCCCTGCTCGCCGACGCCCTGCGCCTCGGCTACACGGGCCTGCGCATCGCGGGGGACAACACGCGCCTGGTCGAGGGTCCGGACCGGCTCGCGGCGTGGCTCGCCTGGGAGGGCCAGGTGGACGTGCTCATGCAGTCCACGCTGATCACCGGCCTCTGCGCCTTCGACCTGTCACGGATCGAGCCGGGCGCCCTCAGGGCGCTCCTGGCCTCCCACAGCGTGGTCATGCGATCCTCCGGGTGACCCCCAGGGCGGCGATGCCGGGAGCGCGAGGTGCGCTCCCGGCGTCGTGCGTTGCCTGCAGAGGGCGACTCAGCCGATCTTCTTGCCGATCGAGACCCCCATCGAGGTCTTCAGGCCCGAGGACGCCGCGCTCGTCCCGGAGCCCTTGGCCGCCGGCGCCGGGCTGTGCTTGCGGCCCAGGAGGAAGTACGCGATCGGGCCGATCGTGTTGATGAAGCTCGCCGCCACCCACGCGCCCTTCGGACCGTTGACCTGGTCCTTCGGCCGCTTGGCGAGGTCCCGCAGCGCGGCGCCCTGGAGCGCGAACTGCACGAGGGCGCCCAGCACCACGCCGAAGCGCTGGCCGCCGCTGAGCTCTGACCACTTCTTCTTGTTCTTCTTGCGTCCCATTCCGCCAGTCTAGGGACCGGGCCGCGGGCGGGGGAGTGCCACGCGGATAGGATGAGCCGAGCAGCGGAGCCCGTGGACCGGCTCCGCCGTTCTACGCGATGAGGAGTACCGTGCCAGAGAAGAAGATCCGAGTAGCCATCGTGGGCGTGGGCAACTGCGCCGCCTCCCTCGTCCAGGGGGTGCACTACTACCGCGACGCCGACGCCGCGGGCACCGTCCCCGGCCTCATGCACGTCACGTTCGGCGACTACCACGTCAGCGACCTCGAGTTCGTCGCGGCGTTCGACGTGGACGGCAAGAAGGTCGGGTTCGACCTCGCCGACGCGATCGGCGCGAGCGAGAACAACACCATCAAGATCGCCGAGGTCCCCCCGACGGGCGTGACCGTCCAGCGCGGCCACACCCTCGACGGCCTCGGCAAGTACTACCTCGAGACCATCGAGGAGTCCCACGAGGAGCCGGTCGACGTGGTCGCCGCCCTGCGCGAGGCCCAGGTCGACGTCATGGTCTGCTACCTGCCCGTGGGCTCGGAGAAGGCCGCGAAGTTCTACGCCCAGTGCGCCATCGACGCGGGCGTGGCCTTCGTCAACGCCCTGCCCGTCTTCATCGCCGGCACCCCCGAGTGGGCCGAGAAGTTCCGCGCGGCCGGCGTGCCGATCGTGGGCGACGACATCAAGAGCCAGATCGGCGCCACCATCACCCACCGCGTCCTCGCCAAGCTGTTCGAGGACCGCGGCGTCACCGTGGACCGCACGTACCAGCTCAACGTGGGCGGCAACATGGACTTCAAGAACATGCTCGAGCGCGAGCGGCTCCAGTCCAAGAAGATCTCCAAGACCCAGGCCGTGACCTCCAACGTCGAGGCCGAGCTCGCCGAGCGTGACGTGCACATCGGCCCGTCCGACTACGTGCAGTGGCTCGACGACCGCAAGTGGGCGTTCGTGCGCCTCGAGGGCCGCAACTTCGGCGACGCGCCCGTGTCGCTCGAGTACAAGCTCGAGGTGTGGGACTCGCCCAACTCCGCCGGCGTGATCATCGACGCCGTGCGCGCTGCGAAGATCGCCCTCGACCGGGGGATCGGCGGCCCGCTCACCTCCCCGAGCGCCTACTTCATGAAGTCCCCGCCCGTGCAGAAGGCCGACGACCTGGCCCGCGCCGACGTCGAGGCGTTCATCCGCGGCGAGCTCGAGCGCTAGGCACGCTGCCCCCTCGGCGCCCCGCCGGCGGCGAACGCCGCATCAGAACATGCCGCTATTCAGCGTTCTTTACGGCATGTCCTGATGCGGCGTTTCGTTTGCGGGACGCACGACGCCGTTTCCCGGCACGGCGCCCCGACTCACCAAGGCGTTGCGAACCCGCGAGATGGTGCGTGCGAACCTGTTCCTGAGATCGTGCCGGTTGGCCTTGATGAGGATCCAGCCGGCCTCGGTGTACTGGGCGTCCCGCTCCATGTCAGTGGACTGCTGCCACGGCGTCAGGTGATGTTCGCCCTCGTAGAGGACACCCACACGGGATTCTGGATAGGCGGCGTCCACGCTCGGCGAATAGCGGTCCCAGGGACGCAGCGGGACCTGCAGCTGCGGTTCCGGCAGCCCCGCGGCGACCAGCGCGAGCCGCAGCTTCGTCTCCGGCACTGAGTCGGCCCCAACGCGCATGAGGTCGAGGGACAGCCTGGCCTTCCGGATCCCCTGGAGATTGCTGTGGCGCGCCAGCAGCGCCCGGAGCGCTGGGAGGGTCGTCAGGGGAGCAGAACGACCCTCGAGCTCGGGCCGAGGCAGCCGGATGAGGTGGTCGCCCAGCGCCACGAGGTCTTCGAGGGAGAGTTTCCGAGCAAGGTCCAAGAACGTCCGCTGTGCCGTCGCGACCGGCACACCGTGCACCAGGGTGATCTCCTCGGGGAAGGCCGTCACGTTGTGTGCCACGACGCCCTCGCGCCGGGCCTGCGGAAGTGAACGGGGCTTGCTGATATGCAGTGGGAGTCCCGTCCCCAGATGCGGTGGGACCGGAAGGCCGAGAAGTGCGGCCGCTGACTCGTGCGACACCCACGCGCCAGGGCTCGCCGCGCAGACGGCACGTGCCAGCGCGAGGAGGCGGCCGCCGTCGTGCGTTCCGCCCTCCTGCACCGCGTACAGCCCTCGGCCCACGCGGTCCAGGTCCGCTGCGCGCAGTCGCCTGTAGGCCAGTCCGGCATTGCGGCCCTCATCGACCGTGAAGGGTCCGCTGGGCAGGCCCTCGGGGAGCGGGCGTGGCGTGCGCATGGGGCCATCGTGCCCGAGATCCGGGGAAGGCGTCCGAAGTTATCCACAGCCTCGGAGTCCCTGCCGAACGCCGCATCAGGACATGCCGTGATGCGGGCGTCTTTGCGGCATGTCCTGATGCGGGGTTGTGGCGCGGCCGGGCTCGGGCGGGGAGAGACGGCTGGGGCCGGACATGGTGGGCCCGTAGTGCAGGATCGAGCGGCTCGCCTGCGCGAGCGCGACGAGGCGCAGCATGAGCTGGCGGTTCATGTGCATCCCGACGGCGGCGCGGGAGACGAGGTCCTCGAGGTCTCCGGCCCCGTCCACGTCGGCCACGTCTGCCGCGGCGATGAGGTCCGCGGCCTCGGCGTAGGCGCTGAGCACGCTCTCCGCCACGGGCACGCCCAGCCGCTCCATGGCCTCCAGATGGTCGTCCAGGGCCGCGCGCGCCCCTGTCGGCAGATCCGGCCAGCCGCGTTCGCGGACGATGCGGGTGCCTGCCTCGGTGCGCCCCGGCTGCGGCGACCCGAGCCCCAGGACCACGGACCGGAGGGCCTTCATCACCTCGATGCGGTCCTCGCCGCCGTCGATGAGGTCCACGATCGCGCGCACCGTCGCGACGCTGAGCCCCAGGCCCTTCCGGAGCACGCGGATCGTGCCGAGCCTGCGCACATGCGGGTCCCCGTAGTCGGCCAGCGTGGCGTTGACGGCCCTGCCGGCGGGCAGCAGCCCTTCGCGGAGGTAGAACTTGATCGTCGCGGCCGGCGTCCCGGTCCGCGCGGCGAGTTCGGCCAGCTTCATCGGGCCTCCTTCCTGGGCGCCCGGGGGGGGAGGGCGGATTGGATAGCTGCAGGCCCTGCCACTCTCTTGGTGGCGCCTCCGAACATAACCCCACTATTTTGAGTAATTGAGCCCGCGGGTCCGAGGGAGCGTTTTATGGAATATGGGGGGCGCTCCCTCGGACCCGGGGGCCCAGTAACAATTCATGGCCAGCTCTCGTATTTTACATGTAAAATGAGTCTATACGGGAAGCTACAGCGTCATGGGGGGCGAAGTGGACAACGCGATGTGGCGGAGCCTTTCGAGGCAGATCGCAGGGATCGACGAGCCGAAGCAGCCGGATGACGGCGAATTCGCCGCACTGCTCGGGCGGCTCGAGGCCTTCGTGGGGGAGCGCGGCCGGGTCCCGGAACGCACCGCGAAGGAGCCCGACGAGGCGCGCCTCCGCTCGTGGATCGAGGCGCAGCGCCGCGCCGACCACGGCGGCCGGCTGTGCCCGGAGCGCCGCACCCGGCTCGAGGACCTCCTCGGTCCGCGCTGGTTCTCGCGGAGCTGACCCCGCCGCCCGACGGGGGCGGGGGCGCCGCGGCGCCGGGTTGCGCCGGGCCGTGTCAGAACAGCCCGGTGACCTGGCCCTCGTCGTCGAGGTCCATGCGCAGCGCAGCAGGCTGCTTCGGAAGCCCCGGCATGGTCATGAGGGAGCCCGTCACGGCGACGATGAACCCGGCACCGGTGCGCGGCCACAGCTCGCGCACGTGCACGGTGAAGCCCTCGGGCGCGCCGAGCAGTGACGGGTCGTCGGAGAACGAGTACTGCGTCTTCGCCATGCACACCGGCAGGTCCTCCCAGCCGTTCTCGCGGATCTGCTGCAGCGTCCGCCGGGCCTGGTCCGAGAACTCGACCCCGGCGCCACGGTAGACCTCGCGCACCACCGTGGCGATCTTCTCCTCGACGCCCATCTCGAGCGGGTAGAGGTGCTTGAGCGTCCCCGGCGCCTCGAGCGCGGCGAGCACCTCGCGCGCGAGGTCGTCGCCGCCGTCGCCCCCGCCGCCGCGGCCCCACACGTCCGCCACTGCGACGCGGACGCCGGCCCCGCGGCACAGGCGCACGACGGCGTCGAGCTCCTCGGGCGCGTCCGTCCCGAACCGATTGACCGCCACCACGGGCTCGAGGCCGAACTTCCGGACGTTCTCCACATGCCGGGCGAGGTTCACGAAGCCGCGCTCGAGCGCCTCCACGTCCGGCGCGGTGAGGGCGTCCTTGGGCACGCCGCCGTGCATCTTGAGGGCCCGCACCGTCGCGACCACCACGACCGCGGAGGGCGCCACGTCCGCGTACCGGGCCTTGATGTCCATGAACTTCTCGGCCCCCAGGTCCGCCCCGAACCCGGCCTCGGTGACCACCACGTCGGCGAGGCGGCGCGCCGTCGTCGTCGCGAGGGCCGAGTTGCAGCCGTGGGCGATGTTCGCGAACGGGCCGCCGTGGACCAGCGCGGGGGTGCCGGCGATCGTCTGGACGAGGTTGGGCTTGATCGCGTCCTTCAGGAGCATGGCCATGACCCCGGCCGCGCCGAGGTCCGCGACCGTGAGCGGCCTGCGGCCGTAGGTGTAGCCGAAGGTGATGCGGCCCAGCCGCTCCTTGAGGTCCGCCGCCGAGGACGCGAGGCAGAACACGGCCATGACCTCGGACGCGACGGTGATGTCGAAGCCGGCCTCACGCGGCACGCCCTGCGCCGGGCCGCCGAGGCCGATCACGATGCCGCGCAGCGCCCGGTCGTTCATGTCCATGACGCGCTTGAACGTGACGCGGCGCGGATCGATGTCGAGGGCGTTGCCCTGGAAGATGTGGTTGTCGATCAGGGCGCACAGTGCGTTGTTCGCGGCGGTGATGGCGTGGAAGTCGCCGGTGAAGTGGAGGTTGATGTCCTCCATCGGCAGCACCTGCGAGAGGCCGCCGCCCGTCGCACCGCCCTTCATGCCGAGGATCGGGCCCAGGCTGGGCTCCCGGATGGCGATCATGGTCCGCTTCCCGGCGCGGGCGAGGGCGTCCGCGAGGCCCACCGTGAGCGTGGACTTGCCCTCGCCGGCCGGGGTGGGGGAGATCGCCGTGACCAGGACGACCTGGCCGTGCCGGTCGCCGGCGCCCAGCTGGGAGAGGTCGATCTTGGCCTTGTGGCGCCCGTAGAGCTCGAGGGCGTCCTCGGGGATGCCCGCCTGTGCGGCGACCTCGACGACGGGCCTGAGCGTCGCGGCCCGCGCGATCTCGAGGTCGGAGCGGACGTGGGGGCCCTGGGCGCTGGCGCTGGGCGACGGTGCCGTAGCGGTCATGGCGACACCCTACCCCGCAGGCGCGGCGGCCGAGCGGAGCCGGCCGTGGCACCCACGAGTGTGCGACTCCTGCGGGGTGACCTCGCGCTCCTGCGGGGTGACCTCGGGGGTCAGGGGAGGCGGAGCCCCGCCAGCTCGTGGAGCGCGGTGCGGTAGGCGGCGCGGGTGCCCTCGGCGGTCTGCTCCCAGCCGAAGCGCTCGGCGTAGATCGAGGCGGCGCGACCGAGGTCGCCGCGGGTCTCCGGGTCGTCGTGCAGCTGCTCGAGGACCGCGGCCCACGCCGACGGCTCGTGGCCGTCCACGAGGAAGCCCGTCCGGCCGTCGCACACGGCCCGCGTCAGGCCCCCCACCCGCGCGGCGACCACTGGAGTGCCGCACGCCTGCGCCTCGAGTGCCACGAGCCCGAACGACTCCGAGAAGCTCGGCATCGCCACCGCGTCGGCGGAGCGGTACCACTCCGCGAGCTCGTCCGCCGGCACCGGGGGGAGGCGGTGGACCGCAGCCCCGACCCCCTCGCTGCGCGCGAGCAGGTCCAGGTCGAGCCCCGCAGACCCGCTCGGCGCCCCGATGATCGTGACGCGCAGGGGGATGTCCGGCCGCCGACGCCGGAGCTCCGCCGCCGCCGCGACCAGGACCTGCGGGCCCTTGAGCCGCTGGATCCTGCCCGCGAAGAGCACATGGAACTCCTCGGCGCCGATCCCGCGGCCGCGCCGGGACCGACCCCGGAACGCCGGGCGGAACACAGCCAGGTCGACGCCGGGGGACACCACGTCGATGCGGTCGTCGTCCACGTCGTAGTGCCTCACCAGCTCGTCCCGCTCGGCGGCGGTGTTGGCGGTGAAGCGGGCCGCCTCCTCGGCCAGGCGCTGCTCCCCGCGCTCGCGGTTGCTCGGTTCGGGGACGTCGCCGGCGGCCAGGTGCTGGTTCTTGACCCGCGCCATCGTGTGCATGGTGTGCACGAGCGGCACGCCGAGCGCGCCGGCCACCTCCAGCCCCGCGAGGCCCGAGACCCAGTAGTGGCTGTGCACGATCCGGGGCAGCTGCTCCCCGGCTGCGGCCGCGTCCATGATCCTCGCGAGCATCGCCGCGGCGAACTCCTCCACGAGCGGAGGCATCTGCTCCTTGGCCAGGCGCCGTACGGGCCCGGCGGCCAGGTGGTGCACCCGCACGCCCGGGACGAGGTCCACCGCGGCGGGCTGCCCCGGCGCCGTGGCCCGGGTGTAGATGTCCACGCCCACGCCGCCGGCCGCGAGGGCACGCGCGAGCTGGGCGACATAGACGTTCATCCCGCCCGCGTCCCCGGCACCCGGCTGCTCCAGGGGGGACGTGTGGAGGGAGATCATCGCCACGCGGTCACGGTGCTGCACGTCCCCTAGGCTACGTGGCCCCGGCCGGAGCGCCCGAGCCGGCCCGGCGCCGTCGTGCGCCCCGAGTAGACTCGGGGGGTGACCTCCGAGCCCGCCACCGTCCCTTCCGCCATGCCCAGCACCCGCCTCCCGGAGCGCGCCGCCGTGATCGACCTCGACGCGATCCGCCACAACGTGGGGGTCATCCGCAAGGTCGCGGAGCCGGCCCGGGTCATGGCCGTGGTGAAGGCGGACGGCTACGGGCACGGGGCCGTCCCCGTGGCCCGCGCGGCGCTCGAGGCAGGGGCCTCGTGGCTCGGCGTCGCGCACATCAGCGAGGCCCTCGCGCTGCGGGCGGCGGGCATCGACGCGCCGATCCTCGCCTGGCTGCACACCCCGGACTCGAACTTCTCCGCCGCCGTCGCCGCCGGGATCGACCTCGGCTGCTCGGGCTGGGAGCTCGACGCCATCGTGGCCGCGGCCCGCGAGCAGGAGCGCCCCGCCCGCGTGCACCTCAAGATCGACACGGGCCTGGGCCGCAACGGCGTCACCGCGGACCGGTGGGAGGCCGTGGTCGGCGAGGCCGTGGAGTACCAGGACGAGGGCCTGCTGCGCGTGGCCGGGGTCTTCAGCCACCTCGCCGTCGCCGACGAGCCCGAGCGCCCCGAGACCGACGCGCAGCTCGACGCGTTCCGCGAGGCCGTGGCCCTGGCCGAGGACGCCGGGTGCGACCTCGACGTCCGCCACATCGCCAACTCGCCCGCGATCTTCTCCCGCCCGGACGCCCACTTCGACCTCGTGCGCGCCGGCATCTCGATCTACGGCCTCTCCCCGTTCGCCGAGCAGACCTCCGCGGACCTGCGCCTCCGCCCGGCCATGACCCTGCGCGCCACCCTCTCCCAGGCCAAGCGCGTCCCGGCCGAGCAGGGCGTGAGCTACGGGCTGACCTACCGCACCGCGTCCGCCGGCGCGCTCGGCCTCGTCCCCCTCGGCTATGCCGACGGCGTCCCGCGCACCTCCGACCGCGGGCCGGTCCGGATCGCCGGGCGCACCTACCCCGTGGCCGGCCGCGTGGCGATGGACCAGATCGTCGTGGACCTGGGCCCCTCCGCCGACCCGGCCGAGCTCGCCGGCGCCGAGGCCGTCCTGTTCGGCTCCGGCGCCGACGGCGGCCCCACCGCGGACGACTGGGCCCGCGCCACCGGCACCATCAACTACGAGATCGTCACGCGCATCAGCCAGCGCGTCCCGCGGGTCTACGTGGGGGAGGGCGCATGAGCGGCGCCCCGGAGTGGGAGGCCGCGTTCGCGCCGGCCTCCGCGGAGGAGACCCGGTCCCTCGGGGCGGCCCTCGGCGGCCTGCTCGGCGCGGGCGACCTCGTGGTGCTCACCGGCGAGCTCGGCGCCGGCAAGACGACCTTCACCCAGGGGCTCGGCGAGGGCCTCGGCGTCCGGCCCGGCATCATCTCCCCGACGTTCGTGCTCGTCCGGATCCACCCGAACCTGATCTACGGCCCCCGTCCCGGCGGCCCCGACCTCGTGCACGTCGACGCCTACCGGCTCAGCGGCCACGGCGAGGTCACCGACCTGGACCTCGAGAACTGGGCCGACTCCGCCGTGACCGTCGTCGAGTGGGGCCGCGGGCTCGTCGAGGACCTCTCCGACAGCCGCCTCGACATCGAGCTGCGCCGGCCGCACGCCGCGCCCGCCGTGGGTGCCGCGCCCACCCTCGACTTCGAGGCGGAGGACGACGACGAGCCCCGCCTCGTCGTGATCCGCGCCTATGGCCCCCGCTGGGCCCAGCACCCCGGCGTGCACTGGCCCGCCGTCGAGCGCGTGGACCCCGCCCAGGTCGGCGACGCAGAGTTCGGCGCCGGCTTCGGCGCCGGCCAGGCAGGGACCGACACCACGGAGGGGGACCGGTGATCATCCTCGCCATCGATACCTCGGCGGTCGCCTCCGCCGCGCTCATCCGCTGCCACGAGCCGCTCGCCCCCGAGGCCGCCGGCGCGGCGGTGCTGGCCTCCTTCGCCACCGAGGACACCCGCTCCCACGCCGAGGTCCTCGCCCCCGGCGTCCGCGCCCTGCTGGCCGAGCAGGAGCTCGCCGGGGCGGACATCGCCCGGATCGTGGTGGGGGTCGGGCCCGGACCGTTCACCGGCCTCCGCTCGGGCATCGCGACGGCCCGCGCGCTCGCCTTCGCCTGGGGCGTGCCGCTGGACGGGGTCATGAGCCTCGACGCCCTCGCCTGGGACGCCGTCCAGGCCGGCGCCCCGGCGGACGGGTTCACCGTGGCGATCGACGCGCGGCGCCGAGAGCTCTACTGGGCCCGGTACGCCGCCGACGGCACCCTCGTGGACGGCCCGCACGTCACCGCCCCCCAGCAGCTTCCCAGCCTCCCCGCATACGGCGCCGGAGCCGGCCTCTACCGGTGGCAGCTCGAGGACGCCGGGGCAGCCGTCGACGAGGCCTTCGCCCAGGCCCAGCCCACCGCGGCCTCGCTCGGACTCGTCGCGGCCACCCGGCTCGCCGCCGGCGCGCCCCTGCTGGACACCACGCCGCTGTACCTGCGCGAGTCCGACGCCCAGGTCCCCGGCCCCCGGAAGCGAGCCCTGTGAACGGCGAGATGGCCGCCCGGCTGCCGGCCGGCGTCGTGCTCCGCGACATGACGGACGCCGACGTGCCCGCCGTCCACGCCCTCGAGCGTGCCCTGTTCCCGGTCGACGCGTGGCCCGAGCAGATGTTCCGCGACGAGGTCAGCCAGCCCGAGACCCGCCGCTACTACGTCGCCGAGGAGGCCGGGCCCGAGGGGAACCGGATCGTCGCCTACGCCGGGCTCCTGTGCGTCCAGCCGATTGCGGACGTCCAGACCATCGCCGTGGTGCCCGAACGGGAGGGCCGCGGGATCGGCTCCGCCGTCCTCTCCGAGCTCATCGCCGAGGCCCGGCGTCGCGGCGCCGAGGACGTGCTGCTCGAGGTCCGCGCGGACAACCCCCGCGCGCAGGCACTCTACCGCCGCTTCGGCTTCACCCAGATACACCTGCGCCGGCGCTACTACCGCGACGGCGCCGACGCGCTCATCATGCAGCTGCCGCTGCGGGCCGGCGAACCGGCCGCACCGGCGGGAGGGGAGACGGAATGAACCGCCAGGAGCCGCTCGTCCTGGGCATCGAGTCCTCGTGCGACGAGACCGGGGTGGGGATCGTGCGCGGCACCACGCTGCTCGCCAACACCGTCTCCTCCTCGATGGACGAGCACGTCCGCTTCGGCGGGGTGATCCCCGAGATCGCCTCCCGGGCCCACCTCGACGCCCTGGTCCCCACCCTCCGCGAGGCCCTCGACACCGCCGGCGTGACCCTCCGGGACATCGACGCGCTCGCCGTCACCACCGGCCCGGGCCTCGCCGGCGCGCTGATGGTGGGCGTCTGCGGGGCGAAGGCCCTCGCCGTCGCCACCGGCAAGCCCCTCTACGCCGTGAACCACCTCGTGGCGCATGTGGGCGTGGGACTGCTCGACGACGGCGTCTACGAGGGTGAGCTGCCCCCGCACCTCGGCGCCCTGCTCGTCTCGGGCGGCCACACCGAGGTGCTGCGGGTGCGCAACATCGCGGGCGACGTGGAGCTGCTCGGCTCGACGATCGACGATGCCGCCGGCGAGGCCTACGACAAGGTCGCGCGGCTGCTGGGCCTCGGGTACCCGGGCGGACCCGTGATCGACAGGCTCGCGCGCGAGGGGAACCCCAAGGCCATCCGCTTCCCTCGCGGGCTCACGCAGCCCAAGTACATGGGCACCGCCGAGGAGCCGGGCCCGCACCGCTACGACTGGTCGTTCTCCGGGCTCAAGACCGCGGTGGCGCGGTGCGTCGAGCAGTTCGAGGCGGCCGGGGATCCGGTGCCTGTCGCGGACATCGCGGCGTCGTTCCAGGAGGCCGTGGTGGACGTCATCACCTCCAAGGCGATCCTTGCCTGCCGCGAGCAGGGGATCCAGAACCTCCTGCTCGGCGGGGGCGTGGCCGCCAACTCCCGGCTGCGCGAGCTCACCCGGCAGCGGTGCGAGGCGGCGGGGATCTCCCTGGCCGTGCCCCGGTTCTCCCTGTGCACGGACAACGGCGCCATGGTCGCGGCCCTCGCGGCGCGGGTGATCATGGACGGCGGGGAGCCCAGCGGGCTCGAGGTCGCCCCCGAGTCCTCGCTGCCGGTCACCACGGTCGTCGCGCGGTAGGCCCCGCGCCGGGGTCCGAAACTGCATCAGTCCGGAGTGGAAGAGCGGTTCTGAGGCCCTGCTGGCGTCCCGGTGGTGGAGTTTCGGGCGCTCCGGGCCCAGCGGGAGGACTCAGGTTTTCCACAAAGAGCCGGCACAGCAGGCCCGGCGCGCCCTCCGTCGGGAGGATGCCTGCATGGATCGACTTGCAGAGTTCTTGGCAGCCATGGGAGGCAGCGCACGCGCGGCCCAACTCCAGGAGCACTTCTCGAGCCGTCAGCTGCGCTCAGCGGTTCAATCGGGGAGCGTCGTGCGGCCGTCTCAGGGGCTCTATGCTCTCGGCCTGCTCGGGGCATCCGAGAAGAAGGCGCTCGAGGCGAGAGGGGTCCTGTTCGGGCGGACGGCAGCACTTGCCCATGGCCTAGGAGTGCTCCATCGGCCAGCTCGGGTCGAGCTCGCGGTGGGGCGCGGGGCCCGGGCGCGTCCTGCGACGGGGACTGCGGTGGTGACGCGCCACCTGCCTGCGGGTGATCTCGTAGTGAGGGGAGCGGTGCGGGCCACGTCGCTCGTCCGCACGGTGCTCGACTGCGCGGCCGCCCTGCCCTTCGCCGAGGGCCTCGCCATCGCCGACTCCGCGCTCCGCAGCGGGGGCGTCACGGAGCACGAGCTGCGCGATGCTTCCCGGCTGTGGGTGGGGCGAAACCGCGCGTCGCAGCAGCGGGTCCTCGACCACATGGACGTCAGGGCCGCGAATCCCTTCGAATCCGGCCTCCGGGCGGCCTGCCTCGAGGCCGGCGTCACGATGGAGCCCCAGGTCTGGATCAGGACTGCCGCGGGCATGTGCAGAGTGGACCTGGCCAAGAAGCTCAAACTCGTGGCGGAGGCGGACAGCTTCGAGTGGCACGGCGGCCGCGAGAGCCTGCACCGCGACTGCACGCGCTACAACGAACTGGTCCGGGCCGACTGCACGGTGCTCAGATTCAGCTGGGAGCACGTGATGTACGCCCGGCCGTGGATCGGAGAGGTCGTCTCGGCGGTCGATGCGCGTCTCGAACTGCACAACTCAGCTGCGAAGAGGCGCCGCAGGCCACCCCGCGCGGCATGAGTGATGCAGTTTCGTCCGGAGTGCCCGCTACCGGCGCGCGCTCCAGGCCAGCAGCCCCTCCACGAGCGCGTACACGGCAGCCGCCGCCCCGACCCACAGGGCCGCCTGCCCGTGCGAGGTGGCGGCCAGCACGGCGACGACGATCACGAGCAGGACAAGGATCCGCGCAGGGGAGCGCCGCTGCGGGCGGCCGCTCACGCGTAGCCCTCCCGCATGAGCCGGGCCTCCTCGAGCACCACGGCGCGCAGGTCCCCGCCGTGGGCCTCCGCCACCCGACGCTGGCGCTGGTACCCGGCCCCCCGCGTGATGATGCCCTCGATCCCGCGCAGCTCCTTGGCGCAGCCGAGGTCCTCGGCGACGGGGGCGAGCCTGTCGAGCGTCTCGGCTAGATGCTCCGTCACGAGCCGCTCGTTGCCCTCGGCGTCGAGGATGATGATCGCGTCCAGCCCGTACCGCGCCGCGCGCCACTTGTTCTCCTGCACGTGCCACGGCGGCATCGTGGGGATCGGCTCTCCGGCGTCCAGCGCCCGGGAGGCCTCCTCGACCAGGCACTGGGTGAGCGCCCCGATGGCGCCGATCTCCTCGAGGGTGGAGAGCCCGTCGCAGACGCGCATCTCGATCGTGCCGAGCCGCGGCACGGGGCGGATGTCCCAGCGGATCTCGCTGATCAGGTCGATCACGCCGGTCTTGAGCATGTCGTCGACGTAGTGCTCGAACCCCGCCCAGTCCGGGAACTGGAACGGCAGCCCCGCGGTGGGCAGCTGCTGGAACATGAGGGCGCGCTGCGACGCGTACCCGGTGTCCTCGCCGCTCCAGAAGGGGCTCGAGGCCGAGAGCGCCTGGAAGTGCGGGAAGTAGTTCACGAGCGCGTCGAGGACGGGCATGGCCTTGTCCCGCCGGTCCAGGCCCACGTGCACGTGCACCCCGTAGATCACCATCTGCCGCCCCCACCACTGCGTGCGGTCGATCAGCTTGGCGTAGCGCTCCTTGTCCGTGACCGGCTGGAGCCGCGGCTGGCTGAACGGGTGGCTCCCGGCGGAGAACAGCTCGACCCCCACCCGGTCCGTGATGCTCCGCACTGCCGCGAGCGACTCGCCCAGGTCCGCCACGGCGTCCCCGACCGTGCTGTGCACGCCGGTCACGAGCTCGACCGTATTGAGCAGGAGCTCCTGGTGGATGCGCGGCGTGTCGCCGAACAGCTCGGGCCGCTCGGCCGTCAGCCGCTCGAGGACCTGGGGCGCGAGGGAGACCAGCTCGCCGCCGTGCTTGTCCACGAGGGCCATCTCCCATTCGAGTCCGATGGTGGACTGCTCGGACGGCGCGAAGTCGATCTCCAGTGTGGGACCCCCGGGGGTGAGGCCGGCGGCGCCGGCTGGCTGTGCACAAGTGGTCCAAGTCTACGGGGCGTCAGGCCCGGTCGAGGATGGCGTCCGTCCTCGCCGCATCGGGCAGGCAGCCGTATCCGAGCCCGCGTCCTGGCCCCAGCCGCGCGGCGATGAAGGCCTCGGCCACGGCGGGCTCGCCGTCGAGCAGGAGGGTCGCCTGGAGGGCCAGCGCGAGCGTCTCGGCCAGCCGCCGCGCCCACGCCTGCGCCTCGGCGGGCTCGCGCGCGGCGTCGGCCATGAGGGCGAGGGCCTGCTCGAGGTGGGCGTCCAGGGCGGGGTGGGCGCCGCGGTGGAGCTCGAGCTCCTCGGCGAGCGCCTCGGCCGCGTCGGGTTCGCGCTGGAGGGCGCGCAGCACGTCGAGCGCCACGATGTTCCCCGACCCCTCCCAGATGGCCATGACCGGCTGCTCCCGGTACCGCATGGCCAGCGGGAAGTCCTCGGTGTACCCGTTGCCGCCGAGGCATTCGAGGGCCTCGGCGGCGTGCGCCGGCCCGCGCTTGCACACCCAGTACTTGCCGATCGCGGTCGCGATCCGCGCGAACGCCCGCTCGCGCCCCGCACCTTCGGAGGCTGCCGGGCTCGGGACGGACGACGGCGCGTCCCCGGCGGCGGCGGCCGGCCGCGCCGGCGGCGACCACACGGCGTCGTCCGCGGCCGCGAGCCGCAGCCCGAGCGCCACCGCGGCCTCGTACTCGAGCGCGAGGTCGGCGAGGACGGCCGCCATCGCGGGCTGGTCCACGAGGCGGCGGCCGAACGCGCGCCGGTGCCGTGCGTGCCAGAGCGCCTCGGCGACGGCCTGCCGCATGCCGGCGGCCGTGCCGAGGATGCAGTCGAGGCGCGTCTCGTGGACCATGTCGAGGATGGTCCGCACGCCGCGTCCGGGCTCGCCGATCCGCCAGCCGAGCGTGTCCTCGAGCTCGACCTCCGCGGAGGCGTTGGCCCGGTTGCCGAGCTTGGACTTCAGGCGCACGAGCCGGAACGGGTTCCGCGCGCCGTCCTCGAGCACGCGCGGGACGAGGTAGCAGGAGATGCCCTCGGGCTCCCGGGCGAGCACGAGGAACGCGTCGCTCATGGGGGCGGAGCAGAACCACTTGGCCCCGGTGAGCAGCGCGGTGCCGTGGCCGGCGTCGCGCGCCGCGGTGGTGATGGCGCGCACGTCCGAGCCGCCCTGCCGCTCCGTCATCGCCATCCCCACGAGCGCTCCCGGCTTGCGCGCGGCGGGGACCAGTCGCGGGTCGTAGCCGTCGCCGTAGAGGCGGGGGAGCCAGAGGCGGGCGACGTCGGCCTGCCGCGACAGGGCGGGCACGGCCGCGTGGGTCATCGAGACCGGGCAGGCATGGCCCGGCTCGACCTGGGCGAACAGCATGAAGGCCGCGGCCCGGGCCACGTGGGCGCCGGGGCGCGGGTCGGCCCACGCGGCGGTGTGCGCTCCGTGGGCCACCGCGGCGGCGAGGACATGGTGGTAGGCGGGGTGGTACTCGACCTCGTCCCGGCGCGCGCCGTACCGGTCGAGGGCGTGGAGCGCAGGCGGGCACGCGTTGGCCAGGCGCGCGTTCTCGGCGAACTGTCCGGACCCCACGAGCCGCCCCACCGCGGCCAGCTCGCCCGAGGCCCAGCTCGCGCCGAAGCGGCGGACGCCGTCGACGAGCGCGGCATTGGCGGAGAACTCGTCGACCCCGACGCGCGGGGGCGGCTGGTTGGCGCCGTCCGCGGCCCCGTCGGTGTGCTGCATCCTCCCATTGCACACCGGGGAATGCCCGGGGGCCAGAGTCCGTTATTGATAACGGCTCTCATCAAATAATCGGAAGGAGCATCATGAAGGTCCGCAACTCGCTGCGCACGCTGAAGAAGGTCCCAGGGGCGCAGGTGGTGCGCCGCCGCGGCAGGACGTTCGTCATCAACAAGCGGAATCCCCGGCTCACGGCGCGCCAGGGCTGATCTGGCCGCACACCGGGCGCGCGGGGGTCGGCACGGCACTAGCCTTGTGCCGTGCCGATCCTCAACAAAGACATGACGCTGTGCATCTCGCTCTCGGCCCGGCCGAGCAACAACGGGACGCGCTTCCACAACTACCTCTACGACGCGCTCGGGCTGAACTGGATCTACAAGGCGTTCGCCCCGACCGACCTCGCGCAGGCCATTGCGGGGGTGCGGGGGCTCGGCATCCGGGGCTGCGCCGTCTCGATGCCGTACAAGGAGGACGTGATCGCGCTCGTGGACCGGATGGACCCGTCCGCCGCCGCGATCGACTCGGTCAACACGATCGTCAACGACTCCGGGGTGCTCACGGCGTACAACACCGACTACACCGCGATCGCCCAGCTCATCGCGCGCAACGGGCTGGACCCGGCCTGGTCCGTCCTGCTGCGCGGCTCCGGCGGCATGGCGAAGGCGACCGCCGCGGCGTTCCGGGACGCCGGCTTCACGGACGTGACGATCGTGGCCCGCAACGAGGCCGCGGGCCGCGGGCTGGCGGAGCTGTACGGCTTTACTTGGGCCCCGGAGCTGGGGGAGCGCACCGCCGACGTCCTCGTCAACGTGACCCCCATCGGCATGGCCGGCGGCCCGGACGCCGAGGCGCTGGCCTTCCCGGAGCGGGCGGTCGACGCGGCGCGCGTGGTCTTCGACGTCGTGGCCCTCCCGGCGGAGACGCCGCTCATCAAGGCTGGCCGCGCCGCCGGGAAGACGGTCATCTCGGGGGCCGAGGTCATGACGATCCAGGCGCTCGAGCAGTTCGTCCTCTACACCGGCATGCGCCCCACCGACGAGCAGGTGCACGCCGCCGAGGAGTTTATGCGCGCCCAGTAGGCGCCGGACCCCCCGGGCCGCCCCGTCCCAACGTTGAGGGGTCACGTCCCAACGTTGAGGGGTCATGTCTCGACGTTGAGGGGTCAGATCCCAACGTTGAGGGGTCATATCCCTCAGGGACATGACCCCTCAGCTCAGGGACATGACCCCTCAACGCGGATCAGGCGGGCTCGACGACGGCGGCCACGCGGTCGTCGCCGATGCGCGTGAGCACGAGCGTGGCCTTGGCCGTGGCGCCCTTGCGCTGCCCCGCCAGGAGCACCCGGCGCAGCTCCTCGGGGGTCACGGAGGCGCCCCGCTTCTTGATGTCCAGGACCCCGATGCCCTGCTCGCGCACCCACGCGCGCAGCGCCTTGACGTTGTAGGGCCGCACCTCGAGGACCCGGTACGCCTTCGCGAACGGCGTCTGCACGAGCTGCGGCGCGCAGATGTACGCGATGTGCGGGTCCACGAGCGTGCCGCCCAGCCGCTCGGCGAGCTCGGCGACCAGCCCCGCGCGGATCACGGCGCCGTCGGGCTCGTAGAGGAAGCCCTCGAGTGGCCCGATCCGGGGCTCGGCCCCGGCGCCGAAGTCCGTCTCGGCGACGAGCTCGGCCGCGCCGCCGTCCCCCAGCACGAGGGCGGCCCTGCGCACGCTGGGCCGCTTGAGCGCATTGAAGTACAGGGCCACCTCCGCCACGTCGCCCTGCACGGAGACCCACTGGGCCTCGCATCCCGCGGGCACCGACGCGTGGGGCAGCCCCGGGCCCAGCTTGACGCCCACGGGCAGGCCGCGGGCGGCGAGGCCCTCGACGAAGCTCAGCGGCGGCGAGAACTCCTCCGGGTCCCACAGGCGGGTGGTGCCGGAGGCCGACGTCGAGCGCCGGGCCGGATCGAGCCAGACGCCGTCCACCCCGGACAGGTCCACGGACTGCGCGTCGGCGTGCACCACCCGGGCGTGCGGGAAGGGCATGAGGTTCATCGTGGCGCACGCGGCGGTCGTCTCGTCGAGCTCCACCGCGGTGACCTCGAGGTCGAGGGATGCCATCGCCATCGCATCCGCGCCGAGGCCGCACCCGAGGTCCGCGACACGCCCGACGCCGGCGTCGACGAACCGCCGGGCGTGGCGCGCCGCGACCGAGAGGCGGGTGGCCTGCTCCAGCCCGGCGCGGGTGAAGAGCATGCTCGAGGCGAACTCGCCGAACTTCGCGGCGGCGCGGCCCCGCAGCCTGGCCTGGGAGAGGACGGCCGAGACGAGCTCGGGGGAGTGGCCCGCCTTGCGCAGCCGCCCGCTGATCGCGAGCGCATCCTCCTGGCGGTAGGGGCCGATCGAGTTGAGCAGCGCCCAGCCCTCCGGCGTCAGCAGGGGTGCCAGCTGGTCCGGGGCGTGTCTGTCGTCGGGCATGCCATCCAGCGTAGTGCGCCGCGCGGCCGGTGCTCATTGGTTAGGCTGGTGCGCATGGAGACCAGCCGCAGCGTCGACCCTGTTCCAGCGCGACCGGATGCAGGCCCTCTCGCCCGGCTTCGGCCCTACGCCCGCCCCGTGCTCATCGCGGGCATCGTCATCACCGTGGTCGCTGCGGTGCTGCTCGTGGTCGTGATGGGCCTGGACGCCTTCAACGCCACCGTGTACTCGGTGGGCGGGAAGAACATCAGCGACGCCACGCCGGAGGCCCAGTCGCTGCGCGACCAGTTCCTCGGCGCGAAGATCGGGTCCATCATCGGCCTCGTCGTCGGCGGCGTCGCCCTCGTCGCCTCGATCGCCGTCATGTACGCCACCCGCGGCCTCGATGCCGACGAGGAGGACGACGACCTCGGCTACGACGAGCTCGCGGGCGAGTAGGTTCCGCCGCTCAACCACCGGGTTCCGACTCCGCTCAACCACCGGGTCACGACACCCGTTGGCACTCGCCTTGACCGAGTGCCAACGCGCTCACTAGAGTCGCCAGTAGCACTCGGCCGTGCCGAGTGCTAACCCTGTCAGGCACGCTCCCGGCACCCGCGACGACGGTTGCTTGCCCGGCTCACCATCCGTGACCCGTTGATGTAAAGGAGAGATCCGTGTCGGTCTCCATCAAGCCCCTCGAGGATCGCATTGTCGTCAAGCCGCTCGAGGCCGAGCAGACCACCGCGTCCGGCCTCGTGATCCCGGACACCGCGAAGGAGAAGCCCCAGGAGGGCGAGGTCGTCGCTGTCGGCCCCGGCCGCGTCGATGACAACGGCAACCGCGTGCCCGTCGACGTCACCGTCGGCGACGTGGTCCTCTACTCCAAGTACGGCGGCACCGAGGTCAAGACGGGCGGCGCCGAGTACCTCGTGCTCTCGGCCCGCGACGTCCTGGCGATCGTCGTCAAGTAACGCTCCCGCGCTGCGCCCCGGCCGCTCCCTGCGGCCGGGGTGTCGTGCTTGATCCAGACACACAGGAGTAGCGAATGGCTAAGCAGCTCGCATTCAGCGACGCCGCGCGCAAGGCCCTCGAGACGGGCGTCGACAAGCTCGCCGACACCGTCAAGGTGACCCTCGGCCCGCGCGGCCGCAACGTGGTCCTCGACAAGAAGTGGGGCGCCCCCACCATCACGAACGACGGCGTCACGATCGCCCGTGAGATCGAGCTCGAGGACCCGTACGAGAACCTCGGCGCCCAGCTCGCCAAGGAGGTCGCCACCAAGACCAACGACGTCGCCGGCGACGGCACGACGACGGCGACCGTCCTCGCCCAGGCCCTCGTCAAGGAGGGCCTGCGCAACGTGGCCGCCGGCGCGGCCCCGGGCGAGGTCAAGCGCGGCATCGAGGTGGCCGTCGAGGCCGTCGCCGCACGCCTGAAGGAGAACGCCCGCGAGGTCTCCGGCCGCCACGTCGCCAACGTCGCGGCGATCTCGGCCCAGTCGGAGGAGATCGGCGACCTGCTCGCCGAGGCCTTCGACAAGGTCGGCCAGGACGGTGTCATCACCATCGAGGAAGCCTCCACGACCCAGACCGAGCTCGTGCTCACCGAGGGCATGCAGTTCGACAAGGGCTACCTCTCGCCGTACTTCGTCACGGACGCGGAGCGCCAGGAGGCCGTCCTCGAGGACGCGCTCATCCTCATCCACCAGGGCAAGATCTCCTCGCTGCAGGACTTCCTGCCGCTGCTCGAGAAGGTCCTCTCCGCCTCGAAGCCGCTGTTCGTCATCGCAGAGGACGTGGACGGCGAGGCCCTCTCGACGCTGATCGTCAACCGCCTCCGCGGCACGCTGAGCGTCGTGGCCGTCAAGGCCCCGGGCTTCGGCGACCGCCGCAAGGCCATGCTCCAGGACATCGCGACCCTCACGGGCGCGCAGGTCGTCTCCCCGGAGGTCGGCCTGTCCCTGGACCAGGTGGGCCTCGAGCAGCTCGGCACCGCGCGCCGCATCACCGTCACGAAGGACAACACGACCATCGTCGACGGCGCCGGCACCACCGAGGACGTGCAGGGCCGGGTCGCGCAGCTGCGCGCCGAGCTCGCGCGCACCGACTCCGACTGGGACCGCGAGAAGCTCCAGGAGCGCCTCGCCAAGCTCGCCGGCGGCATCGGCGTGATCAAGGTCGGCGCCGCCACCGAGGTCGAGCTGAAGGAGAAGAAGCACCGCATCGAGGACGCGGTGTCCTCGACCCGCGCCGCCCTCGAGGAGGGCATCGTGGCCGGCGGCGGCTCCGCCCTCGTGCACGCCGTGCGCGCCCTCGACGAGGACGCGGCCGTCACGGTGCTCGACGGCGACGCCGCGGTGGGCATCGGGATCGTGCGCCGCGCGCTCGTCCAGCCGCTGCGCTGGATCGCCCAGAACGCCGGGCACGACGGCTACGTCGTCGCCGCGCGCGTGGCCGAGGCCGAGGTGAACCACGGCTTCAACGCCAAGACGGGCGAGTACGAGGACCTCCTCGCGGCCGGCATCATCGACCCGGTCAAGGTGACCCGCTCCGCGCTGCGGAACGCCGCCTCGATCGCGGCCCTCGTCCTGACCACGGAGACCCTCGTGGCGGACAAGCCGGCCGAGGACGAGGACGCCCACGCGGGCCACAGCCACTGAGGCTGAC